>JAFTHJ010000222.1 GCA_017457465.1 Clostridia bacterium
CCGTGACCTTTGTTGACTCGGCGCTACTCCCGACGGAGGAATTTTCTACGGCTCGGATTATTTCGACAAGTGCTATGAGTATGCCATCGGTCTTATAAAGGCGGGTAAGGCTTATGTTTGCGACTTGAGTGCCGAGGAAATGAGAGAATACAGAGGAACTCTTACCGAGCCCGGTAAGAACAGTCCTTACAGAGACAGAAGTGTCCAGGAAAATCTCGACCTCTTTGAGAGAATGAAAAACGGTGAGTTCCCCGACGGCTCGAAAACTCTCCGCGCAAAGATAGATATGGCATCCTCCAACCTCAATATGAGAGACCCCGCTATCTACCGTATAGTTCACACATCTCACCACCGTCAGGGCGACAAGTGGTGCATATATCCCCTTTACGACTACGCTCACCCCATTCAGGACGCGCTTGAGGGTATCACCTACTCGCTCTGCTCTCTTGAGTTTGAAAACCACAGACCTCTTTATGAGTGGGTTATCGACAATATCGGAATTTTCAACCCCAAGCCCAAGCAGAGAGAATTTGCGAGACTTAATGTAACCAACACGGTAATGTCCAAGAGATATCTCCGTTATCTCGTTGAGAACAATATGGTTGACGGTTGGGACGACCCCCGTCTCCCCACAATATGCGCTCTCCGAAGACGCGGCTATACTCCCTCCTCTATCTTCAATTTCATAAGGGCGGCGGGTATCTCAAAGGCAAACAGCTTGGTCGACATTGACATGCTCGAGCATTCAATACGCGAGGAGCTTAACGCTACAGCACCCAGACGAATCGCTATCGAAAAGCCGATAAAGGTAGTTATCACAAACTATCCCGAGGACAAGACCGAATATTTCGACCTGCCAAACAATCCCCAGAACCCCGAGGCTGGTACGAGAGCGCTTCCCTTCACACGTGAAATATATATAGACGCATCCGACTTTGCCGAGGTTCCGCCTCCAAAGTTCTTCAGACTCAAGCCCGAGGGCGAGGTTCGTCTGATGGGCGCTTATATCATCAAGTGCGGCGAGATAATAAAGAACGAGGACGGAAGCGTCAAGGAAATCCACTGTACGGCAGACCTTGAAACCCGCAACGGAAATCCCGTTGACGGCAGAAAGATAAAGGGTACGATTCATTGGCTCTCTGTTCCCTATGCCAAGGACGCGACACTTATGCTCTACGATAAGCTCTTTACAATTGAGAACGTAGGCGCTATTCCCGAGGATAAGACATACAACGATTATCTCAACCCCGATTCTCTTGTAAAGATAGAAAACGCAAAGGTTGAACCCGCACTTGCAGATGCAGAGGCGGGAGAGAAATTCCAGTTTGTAAGAAACGGATATTTCTGTAAGGACACAAAATATGAGAACACATTCAACCGTGTTGTGGGACTGAAGGACAGCTATCCCAAAAAGCAGTAAGTAATGAACAATTGCGGATATCCGAAAAATTCGGATATCCGCGCTCGGAAAGGAATAATTATGCTAAAAACAATTTTGCTGATATACATAATAGCTATTTCCGTTATTTCGGTAATAGTTTGCTGTTACGATAAGTTTGCGGCAAAGCATATAACAAAGCACCGCACACGCGAATCCTCTCTCCTGCTTTTCTCCGCTTTGGGCGGCTCGGTTGCTATGCTGATTACTATGTTTATAATCAGACATAAAACCAAACACGCGAAATTTATGATAGGCATTCCCGTAATAATTCTCATTCAGGCTGCCGCCGTATTTTTCGTTTTGCAGATGCTCTAAAAACAACTGAAAGGTTATTATAAAATGAGTCAGGATTTTTCAAACTTCAGCTTGATATTCCCAACCCCCGAAACACAGCATAATCATTATAACGGAAAAAACATTCCCGACATAAATATGTTTGTTCTTGAGGAGCTTGGTATTCTCGAGATATTCAGTCTCAAGAACAGCGACCTCGACGAATATTTTACGACGGATGCGGATGTCATAAAATACAGACTTGACGTTTTCAAGGATATGCTTGAGTGTCCCGAGATAACCAAGACACTCAACAGGCTTATTCCGATTCTGTCGGATATTATGGAGCTTCGCCGACTTGAGGCGGATAACGGTGACACATCCTCTTATCTTGAGAGCATAACAGAGATAGAGCTTTATATTTCTTGTATCGAAACGCTTTACGACGGGCTTTGTCCGCTGAAGGATAAGCTTACCAGCAAGTCCTTTGTTACTCTTGCGGAGCGTATCGACGAACTTGCAACAAGTGATTACTACAAAGACCTTAACGCCAAGCTTGCCGAGCTCACCAACAGAGTTCGTGAGATAAAGAGCGTTACTATCGGAGTAAATCTCGATTCGCAGCTTCGTCCCTCAAGTGCGGGTGTGCTTTCTATCAATTCCGAATCCTTCCGTTCGGGAGATGTTATCGAGAAGATTCTCCGTCTTAACTTCAAGGAGGATGAATACACTTGTATAGCCAATCTCGTTCCCTTTGGAAAGAAGCAGTCCGAAAACCAGAAGACCGCGCTTTCTCTGGCGTTCAATTCCGCGATAAACGATGTATACAAGCAGTCTCTGCGCTCCTGGAAAAAGATAGTTCAGGCATATGTGCTTGAAAACACAGATTTTCTCCTTAATCTTATGCCCGAGATAGAGTTCCTCGTCAAGGGTACCGAGTTTATGAGACAGCTCCTTGAGAGAGGTTGCGCTCTCTGTGTTCCGAAGATTGCGGACACCGAGGAGCGGTGCTTCAACGCCACAGAGCTTTATAATCCCTGTGTCGCACTCAAGGTGGATGACGAGATAGTTACAAACGATGTTGAATTCAACAAAGAAAACGCTCTTATATATGTTCTTACAGGTCCCAACAGAGGCGGTAAATCTGTTATAACCTGCGCTATAGGTATATCTCAAGCGCTTATGCAGCTTGGAATGTTCGTTCCCGCAAGACGTGCCGAAATAAGCATTGCCGATGCAATTTTCACACACTTCCCCACGGGAGCTGACGACACTATCGACAAGGGTAGACTCGGTGAGGAATGCGCCCGTCTTGGCGAGATATTCGATACTGTCACCAAACACAGTCTCGTTCTTCTTGACGAATCGCTCTCCTCGACAGGCTCGTTTGAGGCATCCTACATTGCCGCAGAGGTTCTGGCGGGACTCAGCCGTGTCGGTTGCCGTTGCCTGTTCTCCACTCACCTTCACGAGTTGGCTGCGGAGATAGACAATATAAACGCGAGAACCGCGCCCGAGGGCGGCGTTACAATAGATACACTTGTGGCAGGTATCGAAGAAGGAAAGCGTTCATTCAAGATAGTCAGAGCAAAGCCCGACGGAAAGAGCTATGCCCGTGATATTGCATACAAGTACGGACTTTCATACGAAAGCATACTCAACAAGATAAATTCAAAATAAATCGCTGATACAGAAAGGAAGTTTGCTATGAATAGCGAAATACTTAAACTTCTTGAGAACGACGCGCGTCTGACCGACAAGCAGCTCGCTACTATGCTTGATATGGACGAGGCGGAGATAAAGAAAGAAATAGCAGAGCTTGAGAAAAACGGAACTATCGTTGGCTATAAGACTATTATAGACTGGGAGAAAACAGATAAAGAGTCTGTCACCGCAATGATAGATGTCAAGCTCACTCCACAGCGCGACAAGGGATTTGACCGTGTTGCCGAAAAAATATACAACTACCCCGAGGTTCAGGCGGTATATCTGATGTCTGGCGCTTACGACCTCTCTGTCCTTATTGAGGGCAAGACAATGAAGGAGGTTGCCTTCTTCGTATCTCAAAAGCTCTCCACCATTGATGCCGTAACCTCTACGGCAACTCATTTCGTGCTTCACAAATACAAGGACAAGGGTATGCTTTACGATGCTCCCGAAAAGGACGAAAGGGGGAACTTTAACTGATGATAGATTATAGTAAGATTCTCTCAAAAACAGTCGTCGACACCCCTAAATCGGGTATCCGTAAGTTCTTCGATTTAATGAGCACAATGGATGATGTTGTTGGACTCACCGTTGGTGAGCCCGATTTTCAGACACCTTGGCACATTCGTGAGGCGGGTATCGAAAGTCTTGAGCGAGGCAAGACATATTACACCGCAAATGCGGGACTTATGGAGCTTCGTTCCGAGATAAACAACTATATGACAAGGCGCTTCAATGTCTCCTATCTTCCCGACAAGGAGGTTATCGTGACAGTTGGCGGAAGTGAGGCTATAGATATCGCGTTCCGCTCGATTATTGAGCCGGGTGACGAGGTAATAGTCCCCACCCCCTCATTTGTTTGTTACGCTCCTCTTGCGAGAATGGCAGGTGCGAAGCCCGTAATACTTGAAACAAAATTTGAGGACGGATTCAAGATAAATCCCGAGGCTCTCAAGGCTGCTATAACCGACAAGACAAAGCTTTTGGTTCTTCCCTATCCCAACAACCCTACGGGCGCTATTATGACTCGCAAGGAGCTTGAGGATATCGCTGATGTTCTCCGCGGCACGAATATTATTGTTCTCTCCGATGAGATATATGCCGAGCTTACCTACACGGGTAATCATTGCTCTATAGCTTCTATCGACGGTATGTGGGAAAGAACAATTATTGCGAGTGGCTTCTCCAAGGCTTATGCTATGACAGGTTGGCGTCTCGGATACATCTGCGCTCCTGCTCCCCTTGCCGAGCAGATGCTGAAAATTCATCAGTACGGAATTATGTCCTCACCCACAACCTCACAGTTTGCCGCTATCGAGGCGCTCAAGAACGGTGACGAGGATATAGCTATGATGCGCGAGGAATACAACCGACGCCGCAGATACATATACAACGGTCTGAAGAGCATCGGCATCGAGTCATTTGAGCCAGAGGGCGCATTCTACATTTTCCCGAATATCGGAAGCTTCGGTCTTTCGGGAGAGGATTTCTGCAACAAGCTCCTCTATGATTACAAGTGCGCTATAGTCCCCGGCGGAGCCTTTGGCAACAGCGGCGAGGGCTTTGCGCGTATATCCTACGCTTATTCCATCAAGCACATAACTCAAGCGCTTGAGAGAATCGAAGCTTGTGTTAAATCACTTTAATGAATATCTTTTTAAAGGTGACGCTTATCGGCGTCACCTTTTTATACGCAAAAAAACAAGTGGAGCAAGTATAACTTGCTCCACTATTATTGTTTGATATTCTCTTAATTACAGACCGCGCTTAACGTAGCTTGTATGGAGAATCTCATGTGCCTTATGGCTGTTAGGCTCACCGAAGTACTCGTCATAGAGTTTCTTAACAGCAGAGTTCTCGTGAGACTTTCTTACATCGGATGTAACGTCGTCGTTATAAAGAACTGCCGCGCGAACCTTGCGAAGGTCGATTGCCATTCTTACATCAGCGGGCTGAATGGGCTGACCGCCGCCGTTTACACAACCGCCGGGACAAGCCATAATCTCGATGAACTGAACATCAAGCTCACCAGCCTTAACCGCGTCAAGAACCTTCTTCGCGTTCTTCGTTCCCGAAGCAACCGCAACATTGAGGTTGATATCGCCGAGCTTGTAGGATGCGAGTTTAACACCCTCAACACCACGAACCTCATTGAAATCAAGCTTTTCAAGAGGCTTACCCTCGATAACCTCGGCTGCTGTACGGAGAGCTGCCTCCATAACGCCGCCTGTAGCTCCGAAGATAGCTCCTGCACCGGAACCAATCTCGAACGGAACATCAAAGCTCTCGTCAGGAAGTGCCTTGAAGTTGATTCCTGCGGTGCTTATCATTCTGCCAAGCTCACGGGGAGTACCCGCAACGTCAACATAGGGAACACCCGCAGCTACCTGATACGGTCTGCCAACCTCGAACTTCTTTGCGGTACAAGGACTTGCGGATACAAAGAATATATCCTTGGGATCCCAACCCATCTTCTCTGCGTAGTAGGTCTTTACTACTGCACCGAACATCTGTTGAGGAGACTTACAGGTCGAGAGGTTATCTATGAACTCGGGATAGTAGTGCTCACAGTACTTGATCCATCCGGGTGAGCAAGAGGTGATCATAGGAAGTGTTCCACCGTTCTTAACTCTTCCGAGGAACTCGGTAGCCTCCTCCATAATCGTGAGGTCAGCTGTAAGGTTCATATCATATACGCCGTCAAAGCCGAGTCTCTTGAGAGCCGCAACCATCTTGCCCTCGCAGTCGGTTCCGGGCTCGTAGCCGAAGCACTCGCCAATCTGTGCGCGAACAGAGGGAGCTGTGCAGATAAATACATGCTTTGTGGGATCTGCGATAGCGTCTCTTATCTTATCTGTATCGTCGCGCTCGTAGATAGCGCCAACAGGACAGGATACGATACACTGTCCGCAGTTGATACAAGAGGTCTCTACCAGAGGCATCTCAAACGCGGAAGCAATGTGAGTATCAAATCCACGGTCATTAGCGCCGATAACGCCAATTCCCTGAACATTCTTACAAGCCGCTACGCAACGACGGCAAAGTATACACTTATTGTTATCACGAATGATAGGAGAAGCATCATCGATAGCATACTCAATTCTCTCACCCTTGAATCTTGTTTCGTCAACACCGTACTCAAGGCAGAGCTTCTGAAGCTCACAAGTGGTGCTTCTTACGCAGGAAAGACACTTCTTCTCGTGTGTGGAAAGAACCAGCTCGAGGTTTGTCTTTCTGGATTGCATTATCTTGGGGGTATTTGTCAGTATAGACATACCCTCGGTAACGGGATATACACAAGCGGTTACAAGTCTGTAAGGTCTTCCACCCTCGGATACCTCAACAAGGCAGAGACGGCAAGCGCCGATCTCGTTGATATCCTTGAGGTAGCAAAGTGTGGGAATGTCTATATTAGCAGACTTTGCAGCTTCAAGAACCGTGGATCCCTTCGGTACGGCATAGTCTACGCCGTTAATTTTAACGTTAATTGTTTCCATGTCCACTGTTCTCCTTTCTTATTCCTTATAAATTGCTTTGAACTTACAGCTATCCATACAAGCTCCGCACTTGATACACTTTGCGGTATCAATGGTGTGAGGATTCTTAACGGTTCCGCTGATAGCTCCAACGGGACACTTTCTGGCACAGAGCGTACAGCCCTTACACTTGTCAGCGTCAATCTTGTACTGAAGCAGACTCTTACATACGCCCGCGGGACATTTCTTATCAACAATGTGAGCAACATACTCGTCTCTGAAGTAACGGAGTGTGGAAAGAACAGGGTTAGGAGCTGTCTGTCCGAGTCCGCAGAGGGATGCGCTCTTGATGTAGTTGGAGAGCTCCTCGAGTCTGTCGAGGTCTTCCATCTCACCGTTTCCAGCGATAATCTTATCGAGTATTTCAAGAAGTCTTCTTGTACCAACACGGCAAGGAGTACACTTTCCGCAAGACTCGTCGACAGTAAAGTCGAGGAAGAAACGCGCAAGGTCAACCATACAGGTATCCTCGTCCATAACGA
>JAFTHJ010000223.1 GCA_017457465.1 Clostridia bacterium
AAAAACATCTAAAAAAGTGATATTGTTAACGTATCGAAAAATTACCTTTGAAAGAGAGGATTTTATTATGGCAGGACCCGGAGGAGGCTCACGAGGCGGAGGATTCGGAGGCGGCTCAAGAGGAGGCGGCTTCGGAGGCTCACGAGGCGGAGGATTTGGCGGAGGTATGTACGGTGGCGGACCTCGCAGAGGAGGTTTCGGCTTCGGTCCCCGTATGCCGTTTTTCGGAGGCTGGTATCACCGCCCGTATTACGGCGGAAGCGGTTGTCTCGGCGGTCTTATGGGAGTCATACTGTTACCGCTGATACTATTGATAATGGTAGTCGCGATACTCTTTGGAACTGTAGGCTCCGCAATATCAAACGTCGCAAACGGCGGTATAATAAGCTACGACGAAAAGGTATTTCAGGACTACGCCAACAAAAGATATTCCGAGGAGTTTTCAAGCTCGGGCGCCTATGAGGACAATATTCTCATAGTATTCCTCACCAACGAGGAGTGCGACGGATATTACACCATCGCGTGGGTGGGCGACAGCATAAACCGCAATGTAACCGACCTTTTCGGAGACGAGACGACGGCATTCGGAAGAGCTATGCGCACCTCAATCAATAGCGAATATTACGAATATTCCTTGAGTGCAAATCTCGCGTCGGTGGCAGACAAGATGGCGGCGTCCGTCAAATCTCTTGGGCTGAAATCATCATATCTGTATAAGGACGGAACAGATTCCAAGACCGAATCCCATATGACTAACTATTCACCGCTGACGATATCGCAGGAAACGGTTGATAACTCGCTCAAAGCATTCACCGAGGAAACCGATATTCCTATGGTTATAGTTGTTGACACGATGGAAAACGTGTTCGGTAAGAACATTCCGATATCCGATATCATAATCGTTCTTGTTCTCGTAGCCGCGGCTGTGGCTTTGATAGTGGTAATCGTCAAAATGGTACGCAAAAACAAGAATAACGGCGGCAGTGACGGAGGCAACTCTCAAAACAGCGGTAACGGAGGCAGCTCGAACCGATATAACCAAAACAGCGGAAGCAGCTGGGGATATAATTCGGACGGCGGCGGAACTTATCATTAACGCAAAAAACAATCGACGGTACGCAAGTGTCCGTCGATTGTTTTTTTAAAAGAAAAAGCCTTGAGGTTTAATATTCATATAAACAAAAAATCAAAAAACTTTCTTAAAAGGTTTGATGGGAGCGCGAGGGGGGCTTTCCTTAAAAGTCCCCCTCGCATAATTTTATATAAGTTAACTATCACTTCAACATTGAAGCAACAACCGACTGTGCCGACGCAAGTGCCTCGTCAATCTTGGAGACATCGCTTCCGCCCGCCATAGCGTTGTCGGGACGTCCGCCGCCCTTACCGCCTGTAACTGCCGCAACCGCTCCGACAAGCTTACCCGCGTGAACACCGACAGCGACCGCATCCTTACCCGCAACCGCGATAAAGTTGAGCTTACCCGATGCGTTTACCGCAAGAACCGCCGCAACATCCGCATTGTTAGCCTTTATCTCATCAGCGAGAGCGCGAGCCGCGTCTATCTGCATATCCTCGAGCTTTGCGCACACAAGGCGTACAGAGCCAACCGTAACGGCTCCGTCAAGCAGTCCGCCAAGCTTCGATGCGGCAAGTTTGGAGTTGAGCGCATCTATCTCACGCTTTGCGGTATGAAGCTCGTCCTGAAGCTGCGCCGCACGTTTTACAATATCCGAGGGATTCTGGGACTTAAGCTCTGAAGCCGTATCGTTTATAAGCTTCTGCTGCTCCGCGATTATATTCAGAACCGCATAACCCGTCTTCGCCTCTATTCTTCTCACACCCGCAGCCACGGAGGATTCGGAAGCTATCTTGAACAAACCTATCTTCGCCGTGTTATCAAGGTGAGTTCCGCCGCAGAATTCCACAGAGAAGTTACCCATCTCAACTACACGTACTATCTTGCCGTACTTCTCTCCGAAAAGAGCCATAGCGCCAAGCTTCTTTGCTTCGTCAAGCGGCATCTCGCGCATAGATACACTCTCTCCGAGAAGTATATGCGTATTTACAAGCGTCTCTACCGCGTGAAGTTCTTCCTTGGTGAGTGCCGAGAAATGAGTGAAGTCAAATCTGACGTGGTCGTCATCAACGTAAGAGCCAGCCTGCTCAACGTGATTTCCAAGTACTGTACGCAGAGCCGCCTGAAGCAGATGGCAGGATGAGTGCGCTCTCATTATCGCCTTGCGACGAGCGCCGTTAAGCTCTGCTGTTACAGTGTCGCCAACCTTGAGCGCTCCGTTTACAAGAGCGCATATATGGAGGTAAACTCCGTCTGTTTTCTTTGTGTCGCTTACGTTTATCATAAGTCCGTCAGCCGATACCGTTCCTGTGTCGCCAACCTGACCGCCACCCTCTCCGTAGAAAGGAGTCTTGTCAAGCACGAGAGTAAACTCGCCCTCGCTAACCTCGTCTACCGACTGCGTTCCGTCCTCGTTTTCAATGATGATGGCGAGAACCTTTGCCTCGGACTCAAAGCGGTCATAGCCGACGAACTCGGTCTTGGGCAGGTCCGCAAGCATCTGCTTTGAGGACTCATCCCAACCGCCGATATTGCCTCTTGCCGCTCTCGCTCTTTCCTTCTGCGCGGTCATAAGTCTTACGAAGGTATCCTCGTCTATCGAGAGATTATTCTCCGCAACTATCTCGCGGGTGAGGTCTATCGGGAATCCGAATGTATCGTAAAGCTTGAAAACATCCTCTCCCGAGATAACAAGCTTATTTGCCGCAACAGAGTCGCGGATTATGTTAGAGAGAATATTGAGTCCCGCATCGATAGTCGCGTCAAAACGGGTTTCCTCGTTCTCAATAACCTTGATTATATAGCTCTTTTTCTCGCCAAGCTCGGGGTAAGCCGAGATATTCTCGCCTATAACGACCTCGCAAAGCTCCGCAAGGAACGCTCTGTTGATTCCGAGAAGCTTTCCGTGACGACAAGCGCGACGGAGAATTCTGCGAAGGACATATCCTCTGCCCTCATTGGAAGGAATAACTCCATCGCATATCATAAAGGTAGCGCTTCTGATGTGGTCGGTGATAACACGGATAGATACGTCATCAGCCGAATCAACGCCGTATTCCTTACCCGCGATAGAGCATACCGTATTGAGTATCTTTCTGACGGTATCGACCTCAAAGAGGTTGTCCACTCCCTGAAGAACACAGGCAAGTCTCTCAAGCCCCATACCTGTATCTATATTTTTCTGCGCAAGTTCTGTATAATTTCCGTTTCCGTCGTTATTGAACTGCGAGAATACGTTGTTCCATATCTCCATAAAGCGGTCGCAGTCGCAGCCCGGCTTACAGTCGGGGGAGCCGCAGCCATACTTGATTCCACGGTCAAAATATATCTCCGAGCAAGGGCCGCAAGGACCCGAGCCGTGCTCCCAGAAGTTATCTGCCTTACCGAGACGAACTATGCGCTCTGCGGGAACGCCTATCTTTTTATTCCATATTTCAAATGCTTCCTCGTCGTTCTCGTAGATAGAGGGCCAGAGAAGCTCCTCGGGAATCTCAAGCCATTCGGTGAGGAATTCCCACGCCCACGGAATAGCCTCGTCCTTGAAGTAATCCCCAAAGGAGAAGTTTCCGAGCATCTCGAAATATGTGCCGTGGCGCGCGGTGTGTCCGACACGCTCAAGGTCGGGTGTACGGATACACTTCTGGCAGGTAGTAACACGGTTGCGCGGAGGCTCCTCCTCACCCGTGAAATACTTCTTCATAGGTGCCATACCCGAGTTTATAAGAAGAAGAGATTTGTCGTTGATGGGGACCAGCGGAAAAGACGGAAGTCGGAGATGTCCTTTTGATTCAAAGAACGAAAGATATTTTTCGCGCAGGTCGTTAAGAGATGTCCATTGCATAATAAATAAAGCCTAACCTTTCTGTAAATTACAAAATAAATATCAAAATATTATATCACCTAAAAAGGCTCGTGTCAATGATTTTTATTCATTTACCCATTAGTTTTCGTCACAGAGCGCCGCGCCGATAACCGTGGCGAACTGGGCATTTTCGGGAACTATGAATTTTACGCCGAAATTCTCCTCAAGGCTCTCAAAAACCCGAGTTATCGGCTCTATCGTGGTGAGATTTCCCGTGAGAACCACCTTGTTAAGCTTGTAGTTTCTCGCCGCGAAGATTCCGAGCATAGCTATCGTCTCGGCAACCATATTCGCGATACCGAGCGCGATATCGTGCTGATTTGCGATATCAGAGAGCTTTCCGAAGTTTGAAGCCGTGATATCCTCATTTATCTGGAATGAGTTGTCCCCCGAGATATCCTTTATGCGAAGGTCGACCTTGCCGAGGTCTCCCTCCTCGCAAAGCTGTTCTATATGCTCGACAGTGTCAACTCCTATCATCTTCTTGGAAAGTCCGATAAGTGTTCCGCCGCCTACACCCGTTCCGCCGAGATACTCTATCTCTGTCTTCTCTCCTTTTTTGGTAGCGTGTATAAACGCCGTGCCCGTGCCCATACTTACCACGATAGCCTCGTCAAGTCCCGAAAGGTAAAGTCCGCCAAGACCGACAGCGGTAAACTCCGACACCTTCTTACAGGGGAGCGAATATATAGGCTTGTCTATAAAAGACGCGCCTACACCCGTCATCAGCACCTGATTTATATCGGAGAGTCCTATCTCGTTTTGCGTTGTGAATTTTCCAAACGCACCGTAAGCGGAGGTTATCGCGTCGGTAGCTCTGACGAACTGTGGCTCGACAAGCTCAACCTTTCCCGAGCCGTCCTTCTTCATTCCGACAATTTTCGTAGTGCTTCCGCCAACATCTATTCCTATTACCGTTCTCATACCGTAAGTTTCCTCTCATTTTGTTTGAAATTTAAAGAAAATCCGTAAAATTATATTTAATTATACCACTCTATTGAAAAAAAATCAACTATATGTTATAATTACTAATGCTTTAATTTACTTTTTATCATTTGAAGGCAGGATATATTATGAATTTCACAAATCCCGACGCGGCTATACTTAAGCGAAAAAAGCTCTTTATCTTCGATATGGACGGAACGATATATCTCGGTGATATCCCCCTTGACCGTGCAACCGATTTTATGACGCACCTTCATGAAAACGGACACAAGATATTGTTTCTCACCAACAACGCCTCGCATACTACCGAATTTTATATGGACAAGCTCTCTCGCCTTGGCTTCAATCCGCTCGAGAACGAGATAGAGATAATGACCTCGGGAGAGATTACGATAGAATTCCTTACCCGATACAGAGCAGGAAAATCGGTATATGTTTTAGGAACGGACGAGCTTGTTGAGAATTTCCGTAAATCGGGTATAAGCGTAGTCGACGACGATGCGGAAAGCGCGGATATAGTCGTGACGAGCATAGTTCTTTCACTGACACAGGAAAAGCTGGACACCGCCTGCAGATTTGTCAATGGCGGCGCCGAATACTTCTCGACTCATCCCGATATGCAATGCCCCACAGATACGGGATTCATTCCAGACAGCGGAGCTATAGCAAAGATGGTTACAGAAGCGACAGGCGTAACCCCCACGTTTTTCGGGAAACCGTACAGAGAAACCATGGAAAGAATAATAAAGGCAACAGGCATATCCACCGACGATATGTGTATTTTCGGCGACAGACTCTCGACAGACATTGCGCTGGGTAAAAACTTCGGCGCTACCGCAGTGCTTGTGCTCACAGGAGAGGCTCAACTTGGCGACGTCGAAGTGGCAGACGAGACAGAAAAGCCCGACTTCGTATTCAACTCTATCGCGGATGCTGATGAGCTCTTGTTCGGATAAATCTTACTCTTTTATTTTCAACAATAACATATTAACCCACAACCAATCTAACGAAAAAAATATATTTATCCCCGCTTAAAGTTTCTTGAAGAGGAGGGGCGTGGGGTGGGGAACTTCTTGCAAGACGTTCCCCTCCCCACAAACGAAAGGTAATAACATATGGCATTTGACGCAGGTATGCTTACATGCACATTAAGCGAAATCAGAAAAACGGCTCTCGGCGCGAGAATAGAAAAGGTATACCAACCCGAGAAGGACGAAATAATTCTTCAGATGCGAAGCTATGAGGGCGGTAAGCGTCTGCTTATAAACGCGGGTTCAAATAACCCGCGAATAGGCTTCAGCACACTCCCAAAGGAAAATCCGCAGAACCCGCCTATGTTCTGTATGTTGCTTCGCAAATATCTTCAGGGCGCAAAGCTTGTATCGGTCACACAGGCGGATTTTGACAGAATCGCCTTTCTCGAGTTTGAAACAAGAGATGAAATGGGCTTTGATTGCACCAGATTTCTTATCGCCGAGCTGATGGGAAAATACAGTAATCTTATCTTCGCCGATGAAAACAAAAAAATAATATCGGCTCTGAAAACCGCCGACTTCTCACTTGATTCGGCGCGTCAGCTCCTTGCGGGAGGACTTTATTCCCTGCCCTCGCTCGGAGACAAGATAAGCCCACTCGGTATTGACGAGAGCGGATTTGAAGTTCTGCTTGAAAACGCCCCCGCGGGTATTTCGGCAGACAAATTCATCACTCGCACATTCTCGGGCATATCCGCCGCCGTGGCAAGAGAGATAGCTTTCAGAGCAACGGGAAAGACAGATACCGCTCTTGCCGACTGTATTCCGAGGCTGCTGAAGACAGAATTTTTTAACCTCACAGACACAATAAAATCAGAGAACTTCACCCCCACACTGATATGTGACGAAAAAAAGCTCGTGGAGTATTCCTTTATTCCTCTCACACAATACGGCGCCTTTGAAATCAAGGAGCTCGAGAGTGCCGGACAGCTTCTTGACACTTATTTTGACAGCCGTGACCGTGAGATTCGTGTCCGTCAAAGAGCCTCGGATATTCTCCGTCTGCTTACAAACGCCGAAGCGAGAATACTCAAAAAGCTTGTGCTTCAGAAGTCGGAGCTTATCGAGTGCGAAAGGGGCGCTGTTTATAAAAAGTACGGCGACCTGATAACCGCGAATATATACCGTCTCTCGCGCGGCGACAGACTCGTTCATCTCGAGGACTATGAATCTATGAACGATAACGGCGAATTCGAGATGCTCGAAATAGAGCTTGACACCCGTCTCTCTCCCTCGGCAAACGCCCAAAGATATTATAAAAAATACAACAAGACCAAAACAGCCAAAACCGAACTCGCGAAGCAGATACAGCTGGGCGAGGAGGAGCTTGAATATATCTATACGGTATTCGACGCCCTCACTCGTGCCGAAACGCCGACCGACCTCGCCGAGATACGCGACGAGCTTTACTGCGCGGGATATGCCTCGAAAATGAAGGGCTACAACGAACGCGACAAGAAAAGCAAGAGCTGTTCGTCATATATGCAGTTTGTAACCGACGACGGAATGAGTGTGCTCTGCGGCAAGAATAACTCCCAAAACGACCATATCACGCACCGTGTAGCGGCAAAGCTTGATTACTGGTTCCACGCGAAAAACACCCCAGGCTCTCACGTAATTCTCGTAACCGAGGGCCGTGAGCCGACAGACCTCGACTTCACTCAAGCCGCGCAGATAGCCGCTTTCCACTCAAAGGCAGAGGGACAGAATATAGCGGTGGATTACACCCTTGCGAAAAATGTCAAAAAGCCCACAGGGGCAAAGCCCGGATTCGTTATCTATCATACGAATTACACGGCGTATGTCACACCCGACGCAGAAAAAATCGCATCTATGCGAAAAAAATAACAGCTTATACAAGAGGAGAACAAATTATGATACGCGTACTTGTATGGAATGAATTTTTTCACGAAAAAACAGAGGAAGCCGTCAAGGCGATATATCCCGACGGTCTTCACAAGACAATCGCTGAATTTCTTTCAACAGACGAAGAAATAGAGGTCAAAACCGCAACACTTGACGACGAAAATTGCGGCATAAGCAAGGAAATACTCGACGAGACAGATGTCCTTATCTGGTGGGGACATATGCGCCACAAACTCGTCCCCGATGAGGTTGCTACGCTCGTTAAAGAAGCCGTACTTGACGGTATGGGCGCAATTTTCCTTCACTCGGCACACCATTCAAAGCCGTTCAAGGCGCTCCTTGGAACATCCTGTAATCTGACTTGGCGCGAGTCGGGTGACAGCGAGGTGCTTTGGGTAATCGAGCCCTCTCACCCTATAACGAGAGATATCGATAGATTTTTCGTCCTTGAGCACGAGGAGACATACGGTGAGCCTTTCACCATTCCCAC
>JAFTHJ010000224.1 GCA_017457465.1 Clostridia bacterium
ATTATTTTGGCTATTGTAAGGACGGATGTTCCCACCACCGCGGCTCTGTGCGAGGAGACTCCTATGGGGCGTATAGGAAAGCCGCGCGAGGTGGCATATCTTGCCGAGTTTTTAGCCTCGGACAAGGCAGAGTTTATCACGGGGCAGACAATAGGCATCGACGGCGGGTACGCTATATGATTTCGAGGTGTGAAAATGCGTAAAATATTCAATTGTATTATGGATATTGGCGAACAGATGCTCATCTGCGGAGCCGAGGTACATAGAGTTGAGGATAGCATCAACCGTATGTGCGCGGCGTTTGGCGCCGAGCGCTCCGATGTCTTTATAATAACCTCAAGTATGGTGGTTACTGTGTATATGCCCGACGAGAGCGTCTATACGCAGACAAGACGAATCAAGGGTATCGGAACCGATATTGAAAAATTACACGGGCTCAACAGACTCTCCCGCGAGATATGCTCGGAGAAGCTGACACCCGAACAGATAAGGTCGGAGTTTCGCGAGATTCTCAACTTAAGGTCATATCCACTTTGGGTAGAGTGTATTGCGTATATGGCTGTAGCGGCAGCCTTTGCCGTCTTTTTCGGCGGCGGCCTCTCTGACGCTGCGGTGGCTCTGGTCATAGGCTGTATAGTCCGATTCATAGTGCTTATCGCCGATAAGGCATCAATGAATAAGATATTTACCAAATTTCTTTGCTCCTTCGCGGTAAGCTCCTTGGCGCTTGTCGGAATGAAGCTCGGATTTATAGATAGCATAGACAAGGCAGTCATAGGAAACATAATGCTTCTTATCCCCGGTGTCGGTCTCACCAACGGACTCCGCGACCTCTTTGCGGGGGATAGTATAGCGGGGCTTCTGCGCCTTATAGAAGCGGTGCTTACCGCTCTCGCGATAGCCGCGGGCTACTTCCTGTTTGTTGTTACGATGGGAGGTGCGCTCAAATGACTCTGACTGAATTTATACAGATAATTATGGGCTTTATCGGCTCACTCGGCTTTGCTATTCTTTTCAATATAAGAGGGAAGCGGCTTCTTTTTGCCTCGCTTGGCGGACTTCTTTCGTGGCTCTTGTTCGTTCTGCTGGGGAATTTCTTGGCGGACGAGGCGTTGAGATATTTTATCGTCGCTATGATAATTTCGGCTTACGCCGAGGTGATGGCGCGGATTCTCAAAACGCCGACCACCACCTTTATCGCTACATCAATAATCCCCCTCGTACCCGGAAGCGCACTCTATTACACAATGGCACACGCCTTTGAGGGAGACGCGGAGAACTTTATCGCCAAGGCTATATATACCCTCCAGCTCTCCTGCGCTCTCGCGCTCGGAGTCGTTGTGGTTACGGCCTTTACAAGGCTTGTCTATAGGCTTAAAGAGAAAAGAGGTCACCATTAAAGCTCCTAATAAATAAATAATCCCCGACAGACCTCAAGTCTGTCGGGAATTTGTTTTAAAATTGGCATTTATCGGTTCTTCTTTTTGCATATTCTGAAAAGACCAATGCTGATAAATACAACGCTAACAAATAAAAGCGATAATAAAACGATAAAGGTAACATTTGCGTTTATACACTGTTCCCAGTTATTGAAATCAACTTTATAACGGTTTTGGTTTATGCCAAACAATCTATCCACCACGAAGTTCGTGAAGCTGTACATAACTGTACTGAAAGCAATACAAACACCCGTCTTGAGAAAGGCATCAAAGCGCAGTGTGCAAACAACGGTACAAAGGATGGCGGGAGCAAAGGCATAACAGGTAGTCAATATAGCGGGAATGAGACTGAAGGGATGCCAAAGGTAAACATTAATCAAAAGCAAAAGGGTTAAAACGAAGGCTGCGGTGAATGAGATTACAAACTTGTAGCGAGATATCTTGGATTTTGATAAAAGTATGGGCACAAACAATAATTCATAACCAATCAAAATACCGATACAAGCCGTTAAGAGCCAAGATAATCCACTCGTATATACGGCACAGGTAAACAAAAGCAGACAAATGGACAGATAGGTTGAGACAGAAAAAGACAGTAGCTTTTTCGACTCAAAAAAGTAGGTGACAGTGGGCACAAATGTATAAGCACAAATTAATGCTGTCAATACTATGAAAAACCAAGAAAGCGTGTGGTTTACGGCAAGATTGCAAATAAAACAGGTTAAGAGTGCGACCGCATATGATATTGTCGGAACCCAAAACCATGCGCCGCGAATTACACGGAACTTCCGTGCCTCGTGCTTAATCTTTCTTGAATCCATATCTGTTGAGGCGGTAATCAATTCGTGTTCACTGATATCAAGAACACGGCAAATATCTGTAATGAGAGTAATGTCGGGATAGGAGATTCCTCGCTCCCATTTGCTCACAGCACCCTCGGTAACGAAGAGCAGTTCCGCCAAATCTTTTTGTGAATAGTTTTTCTCGGTTCGTTTGAGCTTTATGAACGAACCGAATGTTTTTTTATCGGTCATATCGGCTCACCTCCGTCTATTATTATACAGAAATCCACATTTGCTGTCAATGGATTGTTAAGCCACCCATTATTTTTCTTGGGCGGAGGGGAGTTTTTATTTGTATTTCTGTATTTATTGTCGGTTTCGCCTTGGTATAAAACGCGTGGTGAAATCTTATTCCTTCAATACATTTTCTATTTCCTCGAGCGCCGTTTCGATAAGACTCGGCTCGGCTATGACGTAAACGACATAATTGCCGAACATTCTGACCTTTGCCCCATCAAGCTTTGGAAGCTCCTCGGGGGCATAGCTCCCGATAAATGCGCGTTGTTCCTCACGCATATCCTCAATATAATCCTCCGCCTCCTCATAAAGCTCTCTCGCGGAATGAGCGTCGGGAGCGTGGAAAACCCCTATCTCGTCAATGTTGTTCGTGTCTGTCGTGTAGATTATGCTGAAATCATCGTGATATGTGTCGCCGTCAAAGAAAAATTCAAGATAATCCTCATCGTATTCGGCGTATTCGCTTTCTGTATTCAGCGATTTTTTGGCGGCTGACGAAAGCTCGGAGCAGCTTATTCCGTCGGAATAGCTCCCACTCCCGCAAGAGCCGAGCAAAAGTGAAAAAAGAATGATGAAAACAGGGAAGACAAAAGCTTTTTTGTGTGAGCGCATAACAGTCCTCCAAAAATTATTTGTATCCGTGGGTTCTGATGTAGAGAAGAATTTCTCGGTAAGCTTCGGCAGTGAGGTGATGACCGTCACCTACCTGAAATTTGCTCTCAAGAAAACCATTCTCATCCTTGAGTGCCTCTGCTGTATTCAGATAACGAAAGCCCTCCTCCTCGGCAAGTGCCGCCGTCCAGCCGTTTATCGTGTCGATATATCTGTTCAGTGTCCCTATGTCTACCGAATAATTGCTCATATCCATATTCTCGGCAACGGGAAACGCCGATTGAAGAATTATCCTCGTGTCGGGCGATGCCGAGCGAACCGAATTTATAAGAAAGCGGTAGCAGCTCTTGTAATACTCGGCGCCTCGGCGGATATTCTGAACCGCTCCGTTGAGACCGAAAGTGAAAACTATATATTTCGGGCGGCTTTTCGCGGCGGCTTCCGAGAATGTGAGCGACTCGCCTGTCGGGGGATAGATTATCCTCGCGTTCTTGGTCGCCATATCCAGATTAAGCGTACCGTTTTTCGGCGCCCATACCTGCTCGGTGTCGGTTCCGCCCTTGAGTACCCCACGGCTTTTGAGATGATATGTCGTCGATTCGCCGACAAAAATAAGACTGTCAATATATTCCTGTCCCATATCCTCGGTGAGAGGGAGAGTGGAGCCTTGCGGCGTATCCGTGCTCTCCTCGCTTACGTCGAGTGAGACATCGGCATCCCCCCGCGTGTCGCACCCCGCAAGGCACTGCGTCAGTAAAGCCGATATAAGGAATAGTATTAACAGTCTTATTTTCATTTTTACACCCCCTCGGTTATGTATGCTTTTTTCGGGGGGATATGCTTTATTTCTTTGAGAATTGAGAGGTGTATTCGTGTGAAGCCTCCGCCTTTGCTTTGTACCTCGACCTGAAGAGCGCCACAAGCCCCGCCGCTATGAGATATATGACGGTAAAGGTGGCAATTCCGATAAGCATTGTTGAGCCCTCGGGAGAGAGGGGGAGCATCATACAGGTGCAAAAAGCAAAGAGTGACAGCAGATAGTGGATAAGAAGCTTCAGCGCTCCGTGAAGCCTGGTTATAGAGAGAACTCCGTTGGCAAGAGCGAAAAGCAGTGAAGCGACGAAAAAGAGCAGAACTCTTGAGGCATCAAGCAGAACCGCGTTGTCGTCAACGTAAACTATCATAACCACGACGCTGTATATAGCGGTTATTATCGAAAAATAAATACAAGCGCTCGTGAGAACCTTTTTTATAAAAGCTTTTATATTCATAGAGAAAATCAAGTCCTTTCAAAAGTATACGCCAATGATACCACAAATATGACTTTTTTGCAACAATATTTTGTAAATTTTCTCTCATTGCTCCTCACGGGGCTCCTCGGAGCGGGGATAAAGCGTGTAAAGACCGAGTGCTGCCCTCATGGGAAAGAGGTCGAGAGCGGAGTGCGCCAACTCGGAGTTGTCCTCGGGAAGTTCCTCGATATAGTCTATTTCCGACTTTTCCTTAAATTTATAAATATTCATAAATATTCATTATTTCCTTGACTTTTGTATAAATAAGTTTTATAATATTTAATATGGGTTATTGCGCTATTTTGTATTTGTATAAAAATTTTCCAAAGATTGAAAGGACGGTTTTCGGTTTAATAGCGCCCGAAAAAAGAATTGCTATGACAAGAAGAGAAGCAAGAGAAAAACTGCTTGAGCTTTTGTTTGAAACAGAGTTCAGAGCGGCAGACGAGACTAGTGAGGAAATATACGCCACCTCGGCGGAAAACAGAGAGATACCCGAGGACGATTATGTCAAGGGAGCTTATTTCACTATATGTGAGAAAAGAGAGGAGATAGACGCGGTAATAGGGGAGAACTCCAACGGCTGGAAGCCGAGCCGCCTTACGAATATCTCGCGCTCAATTCTCCGTCTCGGCGTTTACGAGCTGCTTTATGAGAAGAATATTCCGACAAATGTAACGATAAACGAGGCGGTCGAGCTTACCAAGAAATACGACGACGAAAAGGCACGTGCGTTCATAAACGGAGTGCTTAATTCTGTCAAGAATCAGATAGAAGCCAAGGGCGGCAAAAAATGAAAAAATGCTTTGTAGGCTTTGATACGAGTAACTACACCACCTCCGCCGCGGTCTGTGATATGAGCGGTGAGATAGTCGCGAATATCAAGCGCCCGTTGCCTGTCAAATCGGGGGAGTGCGGACTGCGCCAAGCGGATGCGGTTTTCGCGCACATTAAAAATCTCCCCTCGCTTACGGACGAGCTCTCACAAGCGCTTAACGGATATGAGACGGTAGCGGTGGGCGTTTCGGCAAGACCGCGGAATGCGGAGGGCTCTTATATGCCCTGCTTTCTGTCGGGTGTAGCGGCGGCTCATTCCTTTGCCGCCCCCGCAAAGCTTCCGATATTCGAGTTTTCGCATCAGAGCGGACATATTATGGCGGCGGCATATTCATCGGGAGAGTCGGAGAGACTCCTCAAGGACAGATTTCTTGCCTTTCACGTGTCGGGCGGCACGACAGAAGCGCTGCTTGTGACTCCGTGCGGCAATTCATTTTCAGCGGAGCTCGTGGGCGAGACTCTCGACCTTAACGCGGGACAGGTAATCGACAGAGTGGGAGTATCTCTCGGTCTGGATTTTCCCTGCGGAGCGGCGCTTGAGCGACTTGCGAAAAACTACGGAGGCAAGGTCTTCCGACCGAGAATCTCTGTGCGCGAGGGAAAATGCAACCTCTCGGGACTTCAGAATATGGCGCAGACGCTTTTTGAGAAAGAGAAGGACAGAGAAGCGGTGGCGGCGTTTGTGTTCGATTTTATCTGCCGTACGCTTATCGAAATGTGCGGACAGCTTATGGCAAAATACGGCGAGATGCCCGTGCTTTTTGCGGGGGGCGTTATGTCGAATACCTATATGAGGGATATGATACGCAAAGAACTTGACGCATACTTCTCCGAACCCGCATTTTCCGCGGATAACGCGGCGGGAATTGCCCTGCTGTGCAGAGAGGAATATCTTTCGTCACAGACAAAATAAACAAAGAAAGGACGCGGACACCTTTGTCCCGAGGCGGTAAATAAAATGAATATTTATGGCGAGAGTGTCAGCGTCTCTGCCCTTAACGGATATATAAAGCAGATGATGGAGCGCGACGATTTTCTGTCTGGCGTGGCTATCCGCGGAGAGATATCGAACTTCAAAAGAAATATTTCGGGACACCTTTATTTCTCGCTCAAGGATGACGGAGCGGCGGTGAGCGCCGTTATGTTCAGAGGAGCGGCTTCAAAGCTCACGTTTCTTCCGTCCGACGGAATGCAGGTTACAATATACGGCAGAGTGTCGGTCTATGAAAAGACGGGACAGTATCAGATATACGCAGAAACAATGGTTTCCGACGGTATAGGAGAACTTGCGAGGGCGTATGAGGCAATGAAACGCCGTCTGGAGGCAGAGGGACTTTTCGCGGAGGCGAGAAAAAAGCCGCTTCCAAAGCTTCCGAAACGGATAGGAATAATCACCTCTCCCACAGGAGCGGCAATAAGAGATATGCTTAACGTCACGGGAAGAAGATACCCTTTGGCGGACATACTGATTTTTCCCGCGGCGGTTCAGGGGGCGGATGCTCCGTGGCAGCTGACCTCGGGAATAGGATATTTCAACGCGGAGAAAAACGTTGATGTTATAATTATCGGCAGAGGCGGAGGCTCGATAGAGGACCTGTGGGCGTTTAACGACGAGGGACTTGTGAGAGCGGTTGCGGCATCCGAGATACCCGTCATATCGGCGGTGGGGCACGAGACCGATTTCACGCTCTGCGATTTCGCGGCAGACCGACGTGCGCCGACTCCCTCGGCGGCGGCAGAACTTGCCGTGCCCGACAGAGCAACCCTCTGCAACTACCTATCCTCAAGAGAGGACAGGATAACACGGCGGATAAATTCTGTCATCAATCGAAAAACAGAGGATATATTGAATCTTGAAAAGATAATCACGAGGAACTCTCCCTCGTATAAGCTTGAAACCTCACAGCGCGAGATAGTCTATCTCGGCGCGAGAATAGAGAACGCCGCGAAAAAAAGAGTTGGCGATTCCTCGGCAAAACTTGCCGAGTTATCCGCGAAGCTTACGGGAATGAACCCATTGGCGGTACTTGCGAGAGGATACGGAGCGGTCGAGAATTCCGAGGGACAGATAGTGAATTCGGCATCACGACTGAAGGTTGGAGATAATATCGGCATTATAATGTCGGACGGCAAGGTCAGCGCCTCTGTTACCGATATAAAGGTAAAGAGAAGGGCGCGTAAGAATGGAAAGGAGCTTGAGAAGAATGAAGAAAAATGAGCTTTCATTTGAGGCGGCGGTAAGACGGCTTGAGGCGATAGCCGCAGAGCTTGAAAAGGAGAACGCCGCGCTTGATACCTCACTTGCGCTTTATGAGGAGGGCGTCAAGCTTATAAGATATTGTAATTCAATGCTTGAGGACGCGGAAAGAAAAATAAAGATACTTACCGTAAACGCTGACGGAGAGCCGCAGGAGAGCGACTTCGGCGAGGCAAACGGCAATTCTGAAGAAAATTGAGGTGAATGATATGACACAGAAGGTAATAGAACAGCTTAACATAGATGCGGAGCTTACCGAAGGGGCACTCGCGGAATATTTTGTGCGGGAGGATGAGGATATAAAGACTCTGCTTGAGGCAGAGAAGTATTCGCTTTTTGCGGGTGGAAAGAGAATCCGTCCGTTTCTGACTATAGAGTTTTGTAAGCTCTTCGGCGGAGACGAGAAGGCGGCGCTTCCGTTCGCATGTGCTATTGAAATGATACACACCTACTCGCTTATTCACGATGACCTGCCTTGTATGGATAACGACGATACAAGACGCGGAAAGCCCACGAATCACAAGGTGTACGGTTATCCGACAGCGCTTCTCGCGGGAGACGGTCTGCTCACTCGCGCCTTTGGCGTGGCGGCGGCGAATCCTTACGTGAGCGTAAAGACCGCGCTTGACGCGGTGAGAATTCTCTCGGAATGCTCGGGAGAGTTCGGAATGGTCGGAGGTCAGATTATAGACCTTGAGGGAGAGAGTGAGCGCATATCTGTCGAGAAGCTGACAAAGCTTCACACAATGAAAACAGGAGCGCTTATAAGAGCTGCGGCAATTATGGGCGCACTTGCGGCAGGACTTGCTCCCGACTCGCCCGAGGTGGCGGCAACCGCGGATTACGCCTCGAAGATAGGACTTGCTTTTCAGGTAATAGATGATATACTTGATATTACCGCATCGGAGGAGTCGTTGGGTAAGCCTGTTGGCTCGGATATGTGTAATAACAAAACCACATTTATGACCTATTTCGATATAGATGTTGCGAGAAGCTACGCGACAGAGCTTACGGCATCCGCCGTATCCGACATATCGGAATATGAAAATTCTGAAATTTTAACTGATTTCGCCGTATATCTGCTGGACAGAGACAGATAAGGCGGGGAGGTAAATTTGACTGCAATCAAAAATCTTTTCGGAAACTATTTTATTATCGCTCCCGCAACGGCGTGGTTTACGGCGCAGATAATAAAGGTTTTCACGGGTATGTTTAAAAAGAGAAAATTTAATCTTATCACACTGCTTTTCTCAAACGGAGGTATGCCAAGCTCCCATTCCGCGGCGGTCTGCGCACTTGCGGCTGGAAGCGTTATAAGATTCGGCGTGGCTTCCTTTGAGTGCGCTATATGCGGTATTTTCGCGGTTATCGTAATGATGGATGCCTCGGGAGTACGCTATGAGACGGGAGAACAGGCGAAGATAATAAATAAGATAACCAAAGAGCTGTTTTCGGGAAAAACAGAGGATATTAATACGGGACTCAAGGAGCTTGTGGGACACACGCCCTTTCAGGTTTTGATGGGTGCGCTTCTTGGAATAGCGGTAGGAATTCTTTTGTCCTTCGTTATGCATTAAGATGAGAGTGGACGTATATCTGGCTGCCGCGGGTTATACCCCGAGCCGAAAGAAAGCACAGGACTTAATAGACGCGGGAGCCGTGTTTATTGACGGAGAACAGGTAAAAAAATCCTCGGCGCTTATCAATCACGAAACAGAGCACGAGGTGAAGATAGAACAGGTGTTCAAGTATGTAAGCCGAGGCGGAATGAAGCTTGAAGCGGCGCTTGATGCCTTTCGTATAAACGTCAACGGAAAAAAAGCGGTTGATATTGGCGCGTCCACGGGCGGATTCACAGACTGTCTGCTTCAGAGGGGCGCCGCGCGTGTGGTGGCTATCGACGCGGGATACGGACAGCTTCACGAGAGTCTGCGTGAAAACCCGAGAGTCGTATGCGTTGAGCATTTCAATGCGCGTGAGCTTACGCTCGAGACGGTGGGAGAGCCGTGTCAGGTAGCGACCGCAGACGTTTCCTTTATATCACAGACATATATTCTTCCGAGAATAGCCGAGGTTTTGTGTGACGGCGGTGTTTTCGTAAGTCTTATCAAGCCTCAATTTGAGGTAGGTCAGCAGGGACTGGGTAAGAACGGAATCGTGGTAAATGCCGCATACCGATATCTGGCGGTGAAAAGAGTCGTGAATTGTGCCGTTGAAAACGGATTTGACTGTATCGGTCTTATACCCTCGCCTATTACGGGCGGCGACGGAAACAGAGAATATCTCGCGTATTTTATAAAAAAGCAGTGCGTTAAGCCAAAGCTTGAGGACAAAATGATTCTTGCTATCACCAAAAAGTAAATTACAAGG
>JAFTHJ010000015.1 GCA_017457465.1 Clostridia bacterium
ATATTCAATAAAGCTGAATAAAAGAGAATACGGCTTTGCTGACAATCTGACAGTTAACAGATTTGTAAAGGTCGATCTTAAAAGCTACAATATAGAACTTTCGGCTACCGAAACTCTTGCGTGGTTCAGCAATATCGACACAGTTATCCCCGCGCACATTTCTGCAGCAACTTCAAGCGCGAAAGCGTATATTTCCGAAAATGCGCCTTGGGCAACAGGCTTTTTCTCCAAGGTCGGTACGATAGATATGGCTCCAAGCTCGGGAACACTTCTTATGGATTTTGAATTTGAAAGAAATGATCTGAATTCACGAGAGCTTGCGTATGAAGAATTGATAAAACAGTTGAAGAATAAATACAGTGGAAAATATGTCTCTGTTGTCGGAGATAGTATTTCCACCTTTCAGAATTATTCAAACAATACCTCCTACAATAGCACGATAGGCTCAAACGAGGTATATTATAGCTCGGCCTCAATAGCTTCATGGAGATGTACATATTGGGGACGACTTATAAACGATCTTGATATGAACCTTTGTGTCAACAATTCGAGAAGCGGAAAGACTGCATACGGAGTTTCGGGATTGAACTATGCCGACTCCTCGATATTCAGAGCGACAGAGCTTGATAATGACAACGGAACACCTAATGATCCGAGCGATGATATAGCTCCCGATGTAATACTTTACTATCTTGGCATAAACGATATAACCTTAAACTCTCCTTTTGGAGATTTATACGATCTTCTGAAGAACGCAAACGAGGATATACACGAGGATATAGTTGAAGCGTGGTTTGCAGATGTGCTGACAGCAACGCAAAACGGAACGAAGATAGTTCACGGAAAGACGATAACATCATATGAGCAGGCTTATGCAATGACGCTTTATAAGATGAAGACTACATATCCCGATGCTGAAATATACTGCCTTGACCTTATTGAGAATGTTACCAAAACCCCCGAAGTTATAGATAAATATAATATGTGTATACATGCAATAGCGGAATACTTTGATGTAAATCTTGTGGAGCATCGCGCAGAGTCGGGAATATTGGTTAATAATTATCACGCGTATATGGCTGATAAAAACTGTCTGCACCCCAATCCTTACGGATTTTATCAGATGTCTACGGTGATTATGAAAAAGATGTTAGAGTATTTTGAATAAAAAGGAGAATGAAATGAAAAAGATTTTTTCACTATTATTGATGGTTTTATTACTTTCGGTTTTGGCTGTACCTGCGTTTGCCACAAATAATACCGCACAGCAGCTTGTATTGTCTTATGGCCTTACTCCCCATGCATATGCAGGTGGAACAGACAAGATCGAAAACGCTCAACTCGACAATCAGGGAAGACTGGCGGTTACTGCAGGCGGAACTGCAGGAAATCTTTTTCTCGGAGTACCTCTCGGTGAGCTTGCGGGAACACTCGAAGAATACTCGGTTGAGGCGAAGTTGGCAGGAATTGGTATGAATGACGGTTGGCACTACGGTATTGGTTGGAACAACTCGCAAAATAATTCAAATGAAAACTGGTATAGTATGCGTACGGGTGCATACAATGCAAGTAAAAATAACGGCGAGCTTCGCTGTTGGGTGCAAAAGTTAAACGGTGTAGGTCAGGGAAGCAATGATAATAAAATGGGAAAGCCAGATACCCCCTTTGCTTCTATGAGCGCGGCTAACGGAACTGATAATGTGTTCAAGGCAACCGTGAAAAAGTCAGGTGATGCTACCAATATAAGTTTTTATATGAATGGCGTAGAGGTTATCTCTCTTACTGATTCGGTAAATGAATATACACTTCTTGATTTTAATATAGTAATTCCTTATACAACGACAGTGGCTATCTCCTATATGCGTGTCTATGATGTGAGCGGAGCGATAGTATACAATGAACAGTTTGGAAACGCATCCTCTATAAAGCATATGGTTACAGTAAATTATGTTTATGAAAATAATACCTCTGCGGCAACATCCGCAACAAAAGAGATATCCGAGGGCGCTTTTTACAGCATAGAGTCTCCCGAAATAGAGGGATATATTCCTGCAAAGGCAGTTGTCAGCGGAATTATGGGAAATGAGAATATAACAGTTACAGTAATCTATAGAACGATGAAAACGGTGACGGTTCACTATGTGGATTCTAACGGAAATCAAATGTTCAAGGATATCGTTATAGATAAGCTTATGCAGGGAGATGTATATTGTATAGAAACTATCCCTGTCGCCAATTATACCGCAGATACTCAAAAGGTTGAGGGAACGGTTGGAAGTGATAATGTTGAGGTAACGGTTACATATACTCCTAAAAAATACACCCTTACTGTAAAATACATATATTCCGATGGAACTCAGGCATACGAGGATTATGTGGGCTCATTTGAATATAAGACGGCATATAGCATTCCGTCTCCTGCGATTGAAGGATATACTGCCGATATAGAAACTGTTTCTTCTGACAGCATGGGAAAGGATGTTACAATAACAGTAACATATACAAAAAAACAAATAGAAGAATCAACAAATAAAAACGATAATAGCGAAGAAACCAACTCAGCAACAGAATTGACAACAGATACTTCGCAGGATAGCACCGAGAAAAGCGGTTGCGGTTCGGTTATAGAAATGGCAGTATTTATTCCATTGGTCATAGGAGCTACAGCAATAATAAGCTGTAGAAAGAAAGATTAATATAAAGATTAATATGGGGATATAAGCTATGAAAAAATTTTTGGCTATATTGCTACTGCTTGCGACATTATTCTGCGTGTCCTGCCAAAATGGAAACCATAATGTTGATGGCAATGAAGGTACTACAGTAAAATCGGAACAGAACATAGATGACGCTAATGACAATGAAAACGACAATAACTCCGAAGATGGCAACTATAAAAACAATGTTTTGTCGCCTCTGCCCACTGATAAATATTCAACTGTTACTCTCTCAACAAAAGATAATGTAAAAGCGGTACACGGAGCGTGGAAATGGGAAAACAGTGTGCTTGTGGGGAATAATGCGAGTGCAGGTAACTGCTTTACGCTGACCGAGCTTTATTCTGTCCCTGGGGTTTCGTTTGAATTTGAAGCGGATATTGAAATAATATCGGGGCAGGCGGCAGGTCTTGTGTTTGGCGTTACTAATCGTGAAAATCCGGGTGCACATTGGTACTGTGTCAATGTTGATATGAATGCCAAAAATGTCAGGCTTTTTTCCTCGGGAACAGGAACGACGGTTGGAAATGGAGCGAATACCAAGAGAGGCTTGACTGCGGAAGAACAAAATCGTGGGAAATATCATATCAAGATAACGATGAATGAAAATAGAGATATTAGCTTCTCGCTGAATGGCTCTACGGTTGCGTCTTACAGGGAGTCCAATTATAGCGGAGGATATCTTGGTTTTAACTCCTATCGCTCGGTGTGTGAATTTTCAAATATTACATATAAAATGGGCGATATGTATTCGGCAGCGTTCGATATTGAAATGAATATCGGTAAGGATAGCTATACCTTTGATGCTAATTCAAGCTCGAAATATATTGATCTCGGCAAACCGAAAGGGGACGCTACTATTTCTTTCAAGCTTCTGGAAGGATATACTGCCCAAATTGGGGATAAAGTTTTTTCGGGCGCAGATGTAAAGCATATCTGCTCTATACCGTATGGAGCAAGTACGGTAAGTATTATTACAAGTGATTCCAAGGCTAACAAGAATGCGTTTACATTGGCTCTGTGGAGAAGCATACCTGATGATGAGGTGTATATGGATTCCTATCGCCCACAGTATCATTTCAGTCCTCAAATGGGATTTATGAACGATCCCAACGGGCTTGTATATAATGCTACGACCGAGGAATACCATCTCTTCTATCAGTATAATCCCAAGTTGGATACTATGGGTAACCAAGTGTGGGGACATGCAGTGTCCAAGGATCTGGTAAATTGGAAAGAGATAGGCATTGCAATTGACCGTGAGCCTCACGAAAAGATATATTCGGGTTGTGCTGTGATTGATTATAATAATACGAGTGGATTTTTTGACGAGAGTATTCCGCCCTCATCGCGTATGGTCGTGTTCTATACGATACCGTTTACAGAAAAGGATGTCACTCCCGAAACGCAGAATATTGCATATTCGCTGGATAACGGATATACATGGATAAAATATGAGGGTAATCCCGTTCTTTCTCCTGCCTTTTCTGTATCTACCTTCAGAGATCCGAAGGTACAATGGATAGAGGACCCAACACTCCCCGGTGGTGGTATTTGGATGATGGTAGTGGCAGGAAGTAAAGCGCAGATATATACTTCTCACGACTTGAAAAATTGGACATATAATTCAACGATTAAAGACATAAACGGAGTCGATGTAGGCTCTGAATGTCCGGATTTGTTCAAGTTGAATCTTGATGGAAATGAAGACAAGGTAAAGTGGGTATATTCAGGTGCGGGGGTGTTTTATATCGTTGGAGACCTTGTGAAAGGAACGGACGGTAAATACACCTTTCTTGCGGAGCAGGCTAAACGTACGGATTATGTGTATACCAACGGAAGATATTATGCGACACAAAGTTATTTCAATACGAAAAACGGTGATGTTGTAACCTTCAGTTGGGTAAAGGATATCAATACGATAGACGGAAAGAGTTGGGTTGGAAGTCAGTCTCTTCCTTATAAGGATGGACTTGTAAGAATGAATGACGGAAGTATGAGACTTACTCATATACCGATAGATGCTGTAGATTTACAGCGGGGAGATAAACTGATATCTTTCGGAGCTACTACGCTTAATGAAGGAGCGAAGCTGTCTACCGTAGAGGCAAGAACATATTCAATAGATACTTGTTTTACGCTTGAAAAGGGAGCAGAGGCAAGGCTTGAATTGTTTGTAAGTAACGTAGAAAATGGCATATATCTTCTCTTTGAACGCGATATCGCAGGCAGGGTAACACTCACGATAGATACGACAGCTATAAGCAAAATTCCTGGTAAACAGTGGACTATACCGATAGAGTGCGAGGATGGCAAAATAGTTATGAAATTGTATGCCGACGCATCGATTCTGGAATTTTTCGTAAATGACGGACGATATGCATTCTGTGATCGTATATATCCCGCTGAAAATTCTGATTCTATTATATTTGAAGTTGAAGCAGGAAAGGTAAATCTGGAGTACTTCAGATGCTACGATATGAGTAGTATTTGGTGCAACGAAAATTAAAATGAAAAAAATAGTTTTACTTGGCGACTCAATACGTCAGATAGGCTACGGAACAAAGCTCCCCGAAATAATCGGGGAGCAGTTCACGGTATGGCAGCCAAAAGAAAATTGTCGCTTCTCAAAGCACACCTTGAGAGGGGTCATGTGCGAATGGTCGAAAGAGCTTGAAGGAAGCGACATCGTGCATTGGAACAACGGTCTTTGGGATGTGCTTGACTATGGATACGGTGTTTTTACACCGATAGATGAGTATGTTTCAAATATGGTAAGGATTGCGGAAATACTGAAAAAGAAATCAAATAAAGTTATTTTTGCAACGATAACTCCCGTTACAGAGAATTACAGATATACGAATGTTGAAACAATCAAATACTACAATAGTGTAATTGTTCCAGAACTGGAGAAGTGCGGAGTAATAATAAACGATCTGTTTTCCTTCGTTTACCCAAACATCGATACATACATTAAAAAAGATGATAATATTCACTTGACTGAAGAAGGCATTGATGCTTGTGCTAACAGAGTAAAGGATATTATACTTGCGAATTTATAACAATTAAAAACGGAGAATGTAAATGCCTATTTTTTTTGAACCTCAAACCAAAATTTTTAAATTAGATACCTCAAGTACAAGCTATGTGATGCAGATAAACAAATACGGTTATTTACTGCACCTATACTATGGAACGCTTATTGAGGATATCGATCTTGGATATTTGTCTTATACCTGTCCACACGCGTCACAGCTACCGCGAGTGGAAATGGAATCCGAAACAAATCCGTTTTTCAGCAAGGATACCCACCGTATGGAGTATTCCACGAACGGTTGCGGTGATTTTCGCGGAAGCGCTTTGTCTATTTTACGGTCAAGCGGTACTTCCGACACCGATATAAAATATGTTTCACACAAGATATATAGCGGTAAGCCTAAGATCGAAGGACAGCCCGCCACATATGCCACAGAGAACGAAGCAACCACGCTTGAAATACTCTGCAAGGATAACGCAAGCGGTGCGGAGGTAACACTGTTCTATACAGTGTTTGAGATTTGCGGAGCTATGACGCGCCATGTTATCGTCAAGAACACCTCGAAGAAGCCTATGGATATTCAAAGAGTATTCAGCACTTGCGTAGATTTTCACGATGCAAGCGAAATGGATTTCATTCATTTGTACGGTAACTGGGGTATTGAACGCACCTTTGAGCGAGCCCCGCTTTTACATAGCACTCAATCTGCCGAAAGCAAAAGAGGGTGCTCGTCTCACGCGCACAATCCTTTTATAGCTCTTTGTTCGCACGATGCTACCGAAACATGTGGCGATACTTACGGCTTTAATCTCGTATATACGGGAAACTTCTATGCTTCTGCAGAGATGGATTCCGACGGCGGTGCGAGAGTTCTTATGGGAATTAATCCCGAGGGATTTATGTGGCACCTTGAACCCAACGAGAGCTTTGAAGCACCCGAAGCTGTAATGGTGTATTCCAATGAAGGTCTTGGCGGTATGAGCCGTATATTCCATAAGCTTTACAGAAACAATCTTTGCCGCGGTGAATGGAAAAACAAACGCCGTCCCATACTGATCAACAACTGGGAAGCTACATACTTTGACTTTGACGAGGAAAAGCTCTACGATATAGCAAAGACCGCATCCGAGCTTGGCATTGAAATGCTTGTAATGGATGACGGTTGGTTCGGTAACCGAAATTCCTCAAAGACCGCGCTTGGCGATTGGTTTGACAATGAGGAAAAGCTCAAAGGCGGACTTAGAAAGCTTGTAGAGAGAGTAAACGCTCTCGGACTTAAATTTGGTATTTGGTTTGAGCCGGAAATGGTATCAAAAGATAGCGAGCTTTTCAGAAAACATCCCGAATGGGCATTGCAGACTCCAAACCGAGAAATGAGCATATCGAGGCATCAATATGTACTTGATATGAGTCGTAAGGATGTTAGAGATTACCTTTTTGATTGTATAAAAAAGGTAATGGACAGCGCAAATATAGCATATATCAAATGGGATTTCAACAGAAGCCTTACTGAGGTCGGAAGCGCATTGCTGGAAACGAACAGACAGCAAGAGGTATTCCACCGTTATGTACTTGGACTTTATGAATTGCTTGAACGCATACTGACCGCATATCCTCATCTGTTGCTTGAAGGCTGTGCCAGTGGAGGCGGACGCTTTGATCCCGCATGGCTGTATTATTCTCCTCAATTCTGGACAAGTGACGATACCGATGCCATTGAGCGACTGGATATACAGTACGGTACTTCTATGTGTTATCCTACCTCAAGCGTAGGCTCACACGTATCGGCAATTCCAAACCACCAGATGAAACGAAACTCTCCGCTTCAAACTCGCGGACATGTAGCAATGGCGGGAACCTTTGGATATGAGCTTGATCTTACAAAGCTTACTGATGAAGAAAAAGAAATCGTTAAAACTCAATGCGACGATTACCGCAAATATTATAATGTTATAAATTATGGTGAGCTTTACAGACTTATTTCTCCTTGGAGCAACCGTAGGCGTTGCGCTTGGATGTATGTGTCCGAGGATAAGTCAGAAGCTCTTGTAACATATGTAATAATCAGGTGCGGAGTTTACGAGCGATACTATCTTCGCCTTGCAGGTCTTGATCCAAATAAGCGTTATCTAAACGAACAGACAGGTCAGGTCCTTACGGGAAAGGCATGGATGAATGCAGGTATATGTCTGCACGAAAGATTGCAGGATCATACATCTCGAATATTCCATCTTGTTGCCGTTGAATAAAGGAGCTTAATTTATGAAAATCGGACTTTTTGCAGACTCTCATTATTGCAAAGCAGAGATTCTTTGCCGAACACGCCGTCCATCGCTTTCATTATCCAAGGTGAAGGAAGCAATGGAAACCTTTCGTAAGGAAGGAGTTGAGCTTTGCATATGCCTTGGCGATCTGGTGGATAAATGCGACTCGCTTGAAGAAAGCTATATGTGCCTCGACGAGATGATAGGCATGATAAGATCGTACAACATTCCATTTTTACTTGTTCCTGGAAATCACGACTATACTGTGTTTTCGGCTGAGGAACTGTCAGAGCATACAGGCTGTCGTATTCCACCGTATACCGTGGATATAGAGACACATCGATTGGTTATATTAGATGCGAATTATCGTTCCGATTTCAGAAGATTTGATATTGCGGGGGTAGACTGGACAGATTCCAATCTGCCTCCCGATCAGCTTGAATATCTGAACATCTATTTGAATGATTGTGGAAAGCCCTGTATTGTGCTTATCCACGAAAACTTGGATAATAGTGTGGAAACTCGACATATTGTTAAAAACGCTGCTCGAATTCGCAACATAATTGAGAATAGCAAAAATGTTGCAATGGTTATACAAGGACATTATCATCGCGGGGCGGATAACATCATAAACGGAATTCGTTATTTTACACTTCCCGCAATGTGCGAGGGCGTTGGCAATTCATATTGCGTTCTTGAGACAGCCGATATGACAATATTTTTTCATTCAAAATAATAAAAGGATCGCGGAGTGCATCGCAATTCCGTGGTAAAATAATTGGCAGACACAGCACCTTGACGAATAAAAAATTCGTGAGAGGTGATGCGTCTGCCAATACTTTTTTGAAAGAGAAAAGCCTCGAAAACATAGTGTTTTCAAGGCTTTCAGTGGTGCGGGTAAAAGGACTTGAACCTTCACGAAGTTGCCCCCACTAGAATCTGATGGTGATGTTACCTTGGTGGAAAGTCATAACAATTTTTCTAATTGATAAATTGCCATCTCTGGAGTTATAACATTGATATTAATCTTCAATAGAAGTTCATATATATCCCCCAATACGCCAAAAATTCTCGATATCTCAGATACAAGATCTTCCTTTAATACACTATTTTCGTTATTCCTAACACAAGTAATCCCCATCACAGAAAGATTGTCATAATCTATCAAGAATTTATCAAACTTTAGTATTCCATTGAGTCTCATTAGAAACTCTGAAGTTGCCGCTAAGTTTGAAATCCCAAAATGCTCTAATGATACAACAATTGTATAATCTTCGTTATCTACGGCAATACGAACGCTTCCAGTTATTGGTATGAAATCTCGGGCAATAGTTTGATGAGGAAGAATAATAAAACCTTTATAGATATCCACTCGATACTCAATGCCTAAATTATCCAATATTTTTAAAATGCTTTCATAAATTTTTTCCGAATACATTTTTACCTCCGCATCAGAGACTATCACTAGCTGCTTGGGGGCTCAAGATACCCATATTGACTTTTAACAGTTTATCATAAAGTTCACCAAAAAGATTCATAATCCTTAACATATTACCGTAAAACTCAGTTGTTGATAATTCTGTATCCCTACAATCTACGCGGGTCATACTCATAAAACTAGATCGATCAAAATCAAGAATAAGCACTTCTTTCCGCAAATTCAAATTGGTTCTCATAATAAAATCACTAGTCGATAGTTTATCGGTTATCCTGAAATCATCTAATACAGTTAAAATTGAATAACTATCTTCAAAAACAAAAATAACGAAAGAAACAGATGCAGAAAGAGGTATATTTGTCTTTACCTGTTGCCCTTTCAATGTTATAGTTCCTTGCGAGGCATCCCCCTGGCAACCAAACTCTTTTAGAATGTCTATTATATTATTATAAATTTTTTTTGAATACATTTTTAATCTCCTTAAAACATAAAAAATGAAATGTTGTTGTAACTGGTCCTTGAATTTTTTGTTAATCCCAATGATGATATGGTGTGAGGGTTAATCTCGGATTTTTTTGTTAAAATGGTCGCTGTTGATATAGAAAGATTGTTATTTTAATTTATTCCAATCAAAATTGTCCCAATCGAAATCCTTTATAGCTTTTTTTATGGGGTCTAGTTCTTCTAATGCTTTTAGTGACTCGGTTATTTCTTCAAGATCTTTTGCGGTGAAAGGAACAAGTGAAGCGTTGTAGTATTTTTTACCATGTTGCTTTAATTCAAAAATCAATTGATTATTACATATGTTCTGCATGTAAAACGCTCCGCAATGCCACCCAAAGGTATGACCTACTCTTTCCCAAAACTCATTCCAAAACGCAGTATCATTTGTTCTTCTGTCACGTTCGCAAATAGCCGTATAAAAAACTGTTAAGATGCCGTCTGCTTCCTTACCATACATTTCATATACTTTTTCTATTTCGCTTTTTTTCTTTTTCCAAAACATAAATTTTACCTTTCTGTCTTTATAATTTAACAATCCTAAAGAAAATCAAAATTTAGACTAAATTTAATTAACTCCTGCGGCAAAATAAAAAAGGCGCCAACCGAAGTTAACGCCAAAAAACACAAACTCCGATAGTCGCCAAACCAACTGAAAAGCAAGAACTAATTCTCAACATCTCCAGCAGGAATTTGCGTTTTTTAACAAATTCTAATTAGAAATGTCGAAAAAGGATATAGTTATCCCATA
>JAFTHJ010000225.1 GCA_017457465.1 Clostridia bacterium
GGAGCTATGCTGTCAATGGCAACCGCGGCGGCTCAAAGCAACACACTCTCGATAATAACGAGTATTCTTGCGATACTTTTCTACCTTTTTCTCGTATACGCGCTTATCTGGGAGGTTGGAGCCAAGGACAGAATATCGGTTGATATAGGCAAAAAGGAATACCGTCCGCACACAGGTCTTGCGGTGGCGGCTTTGGCTAGTATCCCGAGTTTCGTTGTCGCTGTGGTCTACTCAATAGGCTATCCCTTTATGGCGAATTACGAGTGGGCAGGGGGAATGTGCGCCGTTGGAAGCTTCTTTAATCTTTTGATTCAGGGAATGTATCTCGGTCTCACTACCGCAATTCCGCTGTTCGGCTCAACACTCAACCGCTTCTGGTTAACTCACTTCGCAATAATCCTTCCCGCGCTGATAACCGCGTGGGTGGCGTACTATCTTGGATTCAAGAACAAGAAGTTCACAACACTTTTCAACTATCAAAGTCCCGATAAGGCAAAGAAAAAATAAAATTTTTCCAAAAGCTCCGTGTATAGCGGAGCTTTTTTTGTGGCATACTGTACTTGTAATTCATCTGTGATGAGTTACTTTCCGTAATACGTGAAGATACTATGAGTAACGGAGTATGTTTACGATTGCGGAAATCTTGGCAAACCGAGTCCCGCCGAGCTGCGTTTGCGAAAAATTCATTGTCGGCGGAGAACGGAGATTGAAATGCAGAACAATCAGCAGAACAATCAGAACAAGAATCAGCAGAACAACCAGAACAACCAGAATCAGCAGAACAAGAACCAGCAGAACAGCCAGAACAACCAGAATCAGCAGAACAACAACCGCTGAATGACAGTTTGAGATACGACACCGTCAAAGAGTGAAAATAATCGGAATTTAAGAGCAAATCCGAGCGGGCTATCACATGCGTGATAGCCCGTAAATCTTTTTAAAATACTCCCATAACTGCGTATAGCAGATATATTATAAAGCTGCCCACCATCAGTAGGGCGAGAATTATACATAAAGTTCTTGTCAGGAAAGTAGTTGTGTTTTTCTCTTTTCTTTTTGACATTGCTTCAGCCTCCTTTATCAGGTATCTATTTTAAGCTGCTGCTTCATAATATCTTTTTCTACAAGCAGCTGTCCCGTTGCGGGAATCTTTAATTTTCTGTAGCCCTTGGCGTTCTCATAAGACTCGTCAATTTTGTCGGTGCAGCTCACAAGAGTCTGTCCCTTTTTCATTGTCATAAGGGTAACACCCGCCGAGGTTCTTGTGTTCTTTGCGGGAATAAGCGAGGTCTTTATGATAATAGCCTTATCGTCGGAATTTACGAGCATAATCTCAAAGGGCTCTTTTTCCTTCTCGTAGAAGACTCCGCATATCGGAGATGCCGAGGAATAAGCGTTTATGAGCTTTTTGCGGTTCGCCTTTGTCTCATAAGCCGTGACGGGAACACGCACACCCTTTCCGTTCTCAAAGACAAACACAAAATTCTCACCTGCGGGGTATCCGCTCTGCACTCGCATAAATACAGGCTTCTCACCCTCATCCATACCGAGCTTCGCGGGAACGAATTCACCCATAGCCGATGCCTTGACAGACTCAAAATCGGCTGTCTTGGCTCTGTATATCTGACACTTGTCGGTGACAAATATAAGGTCGGAGAGGTTGTCTGTATCCTCTGTGATGATGATACTGTCGCCCTCCTTAAGCTTTTGTTCGTCATTACCGCGGAGAGACTGAAGAGTTATCTTCTTGAAGTATCCCTCGCGAGTCAGGTAGATACGCGCGTTGTAGTTCTCAACGTGGTCTTCCTCGTTGTAGACCTCTATATCATCACTGTGAATGAGCTGTGAGCGGCGAGGCTGACCGTATTTTTTCTTTATTTCGGTGAGCTGTGTCGCTATAAGTGCCTTTATCTTCAGCTCGTCCGCAAGAATTTCCTCAAGTCTCGCTATCTCGTTCTGCAGTCCCTCAATCTCATTGATTCTGTTGATAATATATTCCTTATTGAGGTTGCGGAGCTTTATTTCACAGATATAGTCCGCCTGAATCTTGTCGATATTGAAGCCCGACATAAGGTTGGGGATAACGTCCTCCTCCTTTTCGGTGTGGCGGATTATCCTTATTGCCTTGTCTATATCAAGCAGAATCTTTCCGAGTCCGAGAAGCAGATGGAGCTTGTCTCGCTTTTTGCCAAGCTCAAATTCAAGCTCACGGCGCAGACAAAGCATTCTGAATTTTATCCATTCCTTGATTATGTCAACAACGCCGAGCTGTCTCGGTGAGGAGTCGATAAGAATATTGAAATTACACTTGAAGCTGTCCTCAAGGGGAGTCAGCTTGAAAAGCTTGGTCATAAGCTTGTCGGGGTCAACTCCGCGGCGCAAATCAAGCGTGAGCTTGAAGCCGTTGAGGTCTATCTCGTCTCTGAAGTCGGTTATCTCCTTGAGCTTTCCTTCCTTGACAAGCTCCGCGATACGCTTAAGTATAAGCTCTATCGTGGTAGAGTAGGGAATCTGAATTATATCAATGCAGTTCTGTTCCTTGTCATAGTTGTATCTTGAACGTATCTTAACCGAGCCCGAGCCTGTTTCATATATCTGACGCATCGTCTCTCTGTCGTAGATAATGGCGCCGCCGCAGGGGAAATCGGGGGCTTTGATTATGTCAAGGATTTTATCTGTACTTACCTTGGGATTTTTAAGAACGGCTATAGTTCCGTCACATACCTCTGCGAGGTTGAAAGAGCATATTGAGGAAGCCATACCGACGGCGATACCCGTATTCGGAGTAACAAGGACATTGGGGAAGGTGGTAGGAAGAAGCACGGGCTCCTTCGTTGTATTGTCGTAGTTGTCGACCATATCCACGGCGTTCTTGTCTATTCCCTTGAAAATTTCGTTGCATATCGGGTCAAGCTTGACCTCGGTATATCGGGAAGCCGCAAACTTCATTTCCGAGGAATACTGCTTACCAAAGCTTCCCTTGGAGTCAACAAAGGGGTGGAGCAGAGACTCGTTTCCTCTTGTGAGACGAACCATAGTCTCGTATATAGCCATATCTCCGTGTGGGTTGAGCTTCATCGTCTGTCCCACGACATTTGCGCTCTTGGTTCTGTTGCCCGTGAGAAGTCCCATTTTATACATGGTATAAAGGAGCTTTCTGTGCGAGGGCTTGAAGCCGTCTATCTCGGGAATCGCTCTCGAGATTATAACGCTCATAACGTAGGGCATATAGTTCTTTTCAATTGTGTCGGTGATTATCTGGTTCTGAATGGGAGCTACCACCTGCGGCTCTGCCGCAATGCTGCTTTTTTTAGTTCTCTTTGCCATTTATGTACCGTCCTGATTTATTTTTATACTTTCTTTATAGTGTGTGCCGCCGCTCGTATCATTCTGTTGTAGAGCGCGAGACCAATACCCTCCTTGGGGGGCAGATGCGCGTATATTACCTCTGCGTCAAATCCGTTGACCTCACGCAGTGCCCCAAAAAGGGCATTGGCTTGAGCCTCGAGGTCGTCCCTCGCACCTATAGTAATAAGCTTGTCCGAGATAAGCTCACTTGCGTCCTCATCATAACAGATTATCGCGCAATTTTGTGAATCTTGCGCTTTTCTCATATACGCTACAACCTCCGAAGCCGCTCCGTCAAGCAAAATCAGCGGAGCTTTTGGCGCGTAATGTCTGTATTTCATACCGGGAGAGAGCGGACGCTCGTTCTCCCCGAGCTGCTCTGTCACCGCGGGAGCGATATTTACGCTCTCACAAACACAGAGGAGCGCATCATAGGTAACAGCGCCGGGGCGGAGAAGTGTGAGCGAATCGCCGTCTATCTTTACGATGGTCGACTCAAGACCTATCTCGCATTCGCCGCCGTCTATTATCATATCAACCCGTCCCGAAAGGTCGGATATAACGTGTTCTGCCTTTGTGGGGGAGGGACTTCCCGAAAGATTTGCCGAGGGAGCGGCTATAGCGACTCCCGCCGCGGATATGAGTGCCGAGGCTACAGGGTGAGACGGGCACCTTACCGCCACCGTGTCAAGCCCTCCTGTCACAGAATGGGGGACTGTATTCTTCTTTGGGAGTATTACCGTTATAGGCCCGGGCATAAAAGCCTTTGCGAGTCTGTAGTAAAGCTCACAGGTGTGGGCGTATAGCTCGGCATCGCTCGGAGCCGCCACGTGAATGATAAGAGGGTTGTCGGACGGACGTCCCTTTGCCGCGTATATCTTTTTCGCGGCGTCGGCATCGGTCGCGTCAGCACCGAGTCCGTAAACTGTCTCGGTGGGGAAGGCGACAAGTCCTCCCGCCCTTATGATATCCGCCGCCGCCTGTAGCTTATCAGTCTCTGGCTGTTCGGCGTTTACCGTAATGATTTCAGTCATTTGATTTTTCCTTGTCAAAAAGAATTTTCCTTGAGCTTCTCTGCGGTATCTGCCGTAAGAAGCGCGTCTATCATATCGTCTATATTTCCGTTGAGGAAGCTCTCGAGCGAGTGGAGCGTGAGAGATATGCGGTGGTCGGTGATTCGTCCCTGCGGATAGTTGTATGTCCTTATCCGTTCACTTCTGTCTCCCGTTCCGACCTGACTCTTTCTGTCCGAGGCGATTTTCTCGTTTTGCTCTCTCTGCTTCATATCGTAAAGCTTCGCGCGGAGCATTTTGAGCGCTTTGTCCTTGTTTTTGAACTGACTTCGCTCCTCCTGACACTCGATAACGATACCCGTTGGCTTGTGCGTAAGCCTTACGGCGGATTCGGTCTTGTTGATGTGCTGACCGCCCGCACCGCTCGATTTACAGGATTCTATGGTAATGTCCGCGGGGTTTATCTCAACCTCCACATCTTCGACCTCGGGAAGCACCGCGACTGTCGCGGTTGAGGTCTGTATTCTGCCCTGTGATTCTGTCTCGGGGACTCGCTGAACTCGGTGAACACCGCTCTCAAACTTGAATCGGGAGTAGGCTCCGTCACCCTCAACAGTAAAGGATATTTCTCTGAATCCGCCAAGCTCTGTTTCGTTCGAGGTCATAACCGAGGTCTTGAAGCCCTTGGATTCGGCATACATTGTATACATACGGTAGAGAACACCCGCGAATAGCGCGGCTTCCTCACCGCCCGCACCGCTTCGTATCTCGACGATTACGTTCTTTTCGTCGTTCGGGTCTCTTGGAAGCAGGAGTATCTTCAGCTCCTCAAGAAGCCGCTCCATAGCCTGTTTGGTTTCCTTGAATTCGGCAGTCGCAAGTTCTCGCATCTCTGCATCGGAGGAATCCTCCATAAGCTCACGCGCGTCCTCGTTGTCCGCACAAGCCCTTTTGTACTCTCTGAACTTTTCTATAATCGGGGTAAGATTTTTGTATTCCTTCATCAAAGCGGTGAATTTTTCCTGATTTGAGAAAGCGTCGGGAGAGGCAAGGTCTGCCTCAATAGCAAGATATTTTTCTTCTGCCGCCTGTAGTTTGTTAAGCATATAATCCTCGGTGATTTATCAGTATTTGTAGAATGAGAGCATAGCTCTGTAAGCCTCGTAAAGGTCGACCTTTGATATGACCTCGTAGGGGGCGTGCATAGAAATCACGGGTACACCAAGGTCTATCGTGTCTATATTGTGCTTGGAGATATATTTTGCCACGGTTCCGCCGCCTCCGCAATCGACCTTGCCAAGCTCCGCCGCCTGCCATACGACGCTGTCCTTTGCGAGAATCGAGCGAAGCCAACCGATATATTCAGCGTTTGCGTCATTAGTGCCCGATTTTCCTCTTGAACCCGTGAATTTCGTGAATACCACACCACAGGAGAGAAGCGCCGAATTTCTCTTTTCAAAAACATCGGCAAAGTTAGGGTCAAACGCGGCTGACACGTCTGCCGAGAGACACTTTGAGTTGGCTCTTATGACCGCCGGATTTCCGCCGAGATTTGAAGCCAGCTCGTTGATGATATCGAGCATAAGCTCACTCTGCATTCCGCTCGGGCCGTCACTTCCTGTTTCCTCCTTGTCGGCAAGGATGCACATCGTGGTATGAATACTGTCGGACGCCTCGAGAATAGCCGTGAGCGCGGGATACGCGCAAACTCTGTCATCGTGACCGTAAGCGCCTATCATAGAGCGGTCAAAGCCAATATCTCTTGCCTTTGCCGCGGGAACGGCGCAAAGCTCTGCGGAGAGAAAGTCATCCTCCCTGATTCCGTATTTCTCATTGAGAATCTTGAGAATATTGAGCTTTACCGAATTCTCCTCCTCGTCAGACGAGAGAGCGCTTCCGATAAGGATATTGAGCTGCTCACCGTCAAACGCCTCGCCCAGAGGCGCCTTGCTCTGCTTCTGACCGAGGTGGGGAAGCAGGTCATTGATATAGAATACGGGGTCGCTTTCGTCCTCACCTATACATATCTCGACAACCGAGCCGTCAGCCTTGGCTACAACTCCGTGCAGAGAAAGAGGGGTTGCTACCCACTGATATTTTCTTATTCCGCCGTAGTAATGAGTCTTGAAAAAGCCCATTCCGCCTTCCTCGTAAAGAGGGCATTGCTTAAGGTCGATTCTCGGGGAATCTATATGAGCCGCGGTGAGTCTGATTCCGTTGTTGATAGACTCACTTCCGACAGAGAACAGAAAGAGGTTCTTTCCTCTGTTGTTGAAATACTTCTTGTCTCCGTACGCTATTTTGTCTCCGAGCTTATATTCGGTGAAGCCGTATTTCTCGGCAAGTGCTATAGATATTTTTACACACTCTCGCTCGGTCTTACCCTCGTCAAGATATTTTTTGTAATCCTCGGCATAGTCCATAGCCGCCTCAACGGTGTCCTTGTCCGTCAGCTCGTATACTGTTTTCTTTGTATATGTGAGTTCGTTGCTCATTATTCTATCTCCTTTATCAATTTATGTATTCGCGCCCTCAAGCTCCTCGGGATAA
>JAFTHJ010000226.1 GCA_017457465.1 Clostridia bacterium
CGGCGGAATTGAGAACGCGGTAAAGAGGGCGCTTCAGACAAGCGGAAAGTTTATTCCGTGGCAGGTAATAACCGTCTCAACCGACGGAAGAATTATAGAAAGATAAACAGACGGAGGAATAAAATGTTTATTACAAATGATATCAAGTACATCGGAGTCAACGACCACAAGGTAGACCTTTTTGAGGGACAGTATGTCGTTCCAAACGGAATGTCCTATAACTCGTACGCGATTATTGACGAGAAGATTGCCATAATGGACACGGTAGACGCAAACTTCACGCATGAGTGGCTCGACAATATTCAGAACACACTCGGCTCAAGAAAACCCGACTACCTCATAGTTCAGCATATGGAGCCCGACCACTCGGCTAATATTGCTAATTTTGTCAAGGCTTATCCCAACGTAAAGCTGGTTGCCTCTGCAAAGGCGTTCGTTATGATGAAGAATTTCTTCGGAACAGACTTCACCGACAAACAGGTGGTCGTCAGCGAGGGAGATACCCTCTCACTCGGTCGCCACACCCTCGCCTTTGTTGCCGCTCCTATGGTACATTGGCCCGAGGTCATAGTTACCTACGACAGTACAGACAAGGTTCTTTTCTCTGCCGACGGATTCGGAAAATTCGGTGCGCTTGACGTAGAGGAGGACTGGGCGTGTGAGGCAAGACGCTATTATATAGGCATCGTTGGAAAGTACGGAGCACAGGTACAGAATCTTCTCAAAAAAGCGGCAGGACTTGATATTGAAAAAATATGCCCTCTACACGGTCCAGTCCTTACGGAGAATCTCGGCTATTACCTCGGTCTCTATAATACATGGTCAAGCTATCAGCCCGAGGAGGAGGGTATCGTAATTGCCTACACCTCGGTTTACGGAAACACAAAAAAGGCGGTTCTCCAGCTTGCGGAGAAGCTCAAGGCGAAGGGTTGCCCGAAGGTGGTACTGAACGACCTCGCGAGATGCGATATGGCAGAGGCGGTCGAGGATGCCTTCCGTTACAGTAAGCTCGTTCTCGCGACCACAACTTACAACGCGGATGTATTCCCCTTTATGCGTGAATTTATCAACCACCTAACCGAGCGCAACTATAGCAACCGCACGGTAGCTCTTATTGAGAACGGAAGCTGGGCGCCTCTCGCCGCAAAGGTTATGAGGGGTATGCTTGAGAGTAGCAAGAACATCACATTTACCGACACGACGGTAAAGATAATGTCGGCGCTCAACGAGGAAAGCTCGTCCGCGCTTGAGGCTCTTGCCGAGGAGCTTTGCCGTGAATATCTCGCGCAGAGCGACAAGACGGCTAACAAGAACGACCTCACTGCTCTCTTTAATATCGGATACGGTCTGTATGTAGTTACCTCGAATGACGGCAAGAAGGATAACGGTCTTATCGTTAACACGGTAACACAGGTAACAAACACCCCCAACAGAATCGCCGTTGCGATAAACAAGGAAAACTATTCTCACCACGTCATAAAGCTGACGGGAATTATGAACATCAACTGTCTGACTACAGAAGCACCCTTTAAGGTGTTCGAGGCGTTTGGATTTGTGAGCGGACGAAATGTCGACAAATTCGCGAATTGTGAGCCGCTCCGCTCGGACAACGGACTTGTTTTCCTTCCCAGATATATCAATTCCTTTATGTCGCTCAAGGTGGAGCAGTATGTCGACCTCGACACACACGGAATGTTCATCTGCTCGGTAACAGAGGCAAGAGTCCTTTCCGACAAGGAAACTATGACATACACTTATTATCAGAACAATGTCAAGCCCAAGCCCGAAACCGAGGGCAAGAAAGGCTTTGTCTGCAAGATATGCGGCTGGGTATACGAGGGAGACACGCTTCCCGATGATATAGTATGTCCGCTTTGCAAACACGGAGCGTCTGATTTTGAAGAAATAAAATAAAAAATAATATATACGGAGGTATAATAAAATGAAAAAGTATGTTTGTGATGTATGCGGTTGGGAATACGACGAGGCTGCTGGCGCGCCCGAATACGGTATAGCCCCCGGAACGAAGTTCGAGGACCTTCCCGAGGATTTCGAATGCCCTCTCTGCGGAGTTGGCAAGGATAACTTCAGCGAGGCTGAATAACAGGACGGGGCTGTTGCAACTCTTTTGCGACAGCCCCTTACATAAGGAGTAAAGATACTGTATGGAAATGGTATTACTTACCGCTCTCGGCGTTGGCGGAGCTACCGTCATAGGAGCGGTGATAGGCTTTATATTCAAAAAAATATCTCATAAATTCTCGGATATCGTCCTCTCGTTTGCCGCGGGAGTAATGCTTGCGGCGGCGGTGCTCGGACTTATCCTGCCCTCGCTTGAGTACGGCGGCAAATACGGTCTGATTATCACCGTTGCGGGTATCTTTGCGGGAGCGCTCTGCCTTAACCTTATAGACAAGCTCGTCCCTCACCTGCACAAGATGGTAGGTGCGGACATAGAGTCGCATCATAACGCGAACTTGAGCAAGGTTCTCTTATTTGTAACAGCAATTGCCATTCATAATCTTCCCGAGGGAATCGCGGCAGGTGTTGGCTTTGGCTCGGGAGATACCGCACAGGCTCTCATTATTGCTGGAGGTATCGCGCTTCAGAATATCCCCGAGGGTATGGTGATTATAGGTCCTATGCTCGCGGCGGGTGTAACACCGAGGCGAACCTTTGTTCTGGCTATGATAACGGGTGTCGTTGAGGTAATCGGAACGCTTATCGGCTATTTTGCCGTAAGCATCGCATCCGCGATTCTTCCCTTTGCTCTCGCCTTTGCGGGAGGAACAATGCTCTACGTCATCAGTGACGAAATGATACCCGAAACACACTCGCACGGAAGTGAGCGCGGAGCAACCTACGCCCTGCTTGTCGGCTTCTGCGTTATGCTTGTGACCGACGTGCTTTTGGGATAATCCGATAATATAACAAAAGGCTTCCCCACGAGGGGAAGCCTTTTGTATTCGGTTTTATGGCACAAGTACCGTAAAAACCTAAAAAACTTGAAATTCAATTAATCAAAATAACCCTGCTTGTAGAGAAGCTCCGCTATAAGAACCGCTCCGCCTGCCGCTCCTCGGAGCGTGTTGTGAGAAAGTCCTACGAACTTATAGTCATAGATAGCGTCCTCACGGAGTCTACCCGCAGTCACGCCCATACCGCCGTAGATATCGCGGTCAAGTCTTGCCTGGGGACGGTTCTCCTCCTCAAAATATGTAATGAACTGTGCGGGAGCGCTGGGAAGCTCAAGCTCTTGAGGGAGTCCGCGGAAGTTCTTCCAGTCCTCAAGTATCTGCTCCTTGGTGGGCTTGTTTTCAAACTTAACGAAAACCGCAGCCGTGTGTCCGTCTGTTACGGGAACACGGATACACTGTGTTGTGATAACGGTGTCGTCAGCCTTAACTATCTCGCCATTCTCAACCTTACCCCAGACACGCAGAGGCTCCTGCTCACTCTTCTCTTCCTCGCCGCCGATAAAGGGAATGATATTATCTATCATTTCAGGCCATTCCTTGAAGGTCTTACCCGCACCCGAGATAGCCTGATAGGTGGTAGCGACAACTTCCTTTATACCGTACTTGCGAAGGGGGGTAAGCTCGGGAACATACGCCTGAACCGAGCAGTTGGGCTTTACCGCTATAAAGCCTCTCTTTGTTCCGAGTCTTGCCCTCTGCGCGGCTATAACTTCAAGATGCTCGGGGTTTATTTCGGGAATTACCATAGGAACGTCGGGAGTCCAACGGTGAGCGCTGTTGTTCGAAACAACGGGAATCTCTGCCTTTGCATAAGCATATTCAAGCTCCTTGACCTCGTCCTTCTTGAGGTTTACGGCGCAGAATACGAAGCTGCAAAGCGCCTTGACCTCGTCTATCGCGTCACTGCTGATAATTACCATCTTTTTATATTTTTCGGGAAGGGGAGTCGCCATCTTCCAACGTCCGTCAAGCGCCTCCTCGTATGTCTTTCCCGCGCTTCTGGGACTTGCCACAAGAGCAGTTACCTCAAAATAGGGGTGGTTCTCAAGCAAGGTCAGAAAACGCTGACCAACCATACCCGTGGCGCCAATAACGCCGACCTTCATTTTTGCCATATTAATCTCCATTCCGCCGTTATTTCACAGCATAAACTAAAATTCGATTACTGATAATTATATCACAAAAAACACATAAAATCAAGATATTTCAACAGTAAATACGCAGAAAGTGCGACATTATATCTAAAATCTTTTGTGCAGTAAAGATAAAAAAGTGGTTAATCGTTATTGAAAAGCTTATAAACGTCGTTCTTCGGTATGCCTCTTTCACGGGCGACCTTTTTTATTGCTTCCATCTTCGACATTCCGCTCTCAATATAAAGAGCGACCTGCTCCTCAAGAGTCAATTCGGTATCCTCCGCGACAGTCTATCCGCTCTTGGAAGCCCCCTCCACAACAAGCACGTACTCTCCTCTCGGCTCGTGTTCTCCATAATATGCACGAGCCTCCGAAAGCGTTACCCGCATAATCTCCTCATTGAGCTTGGTAAGCTCACGGCAAAGCGCGATTTTTCTATCACCGCCAAAGCTCGACTCAAGGTCGTCAAGCGTTGACTTAAGCTTATGCGGTGCCTCGTGGAATATCATAGTTCTCTCCTCGCGCGAGAGCGCATCAAGTCTCTCTCGCCTCTCTGCCTTTTTCATAGGCAGAAAGCCCTCGAAGCAAAAGCGAGTCGTGGCAAGAGCAGACAGAGTGAGTGCGCATATTCCGGCACAAGCGCCAGGAATCGCCGTTACGGAGATTCCCCGCTCGGCGCACAGACGAACCAAATCCTCCCCGGGGTCGGATATTGCGGGAGTACCCGCGTCGGTCACAAGTGCGCAGGATTCTCCGCCCTCAAGCCGCGAGACTATATACTCTCCTCGCTCCGCCTTATTGTGTTCAAAATAGGATACGAGCGGACGGGATATGCCGAAATGTGTCAGCATCCTGACTGTATTTCTCGTATCCTCGGCGGCGATAAAATCCACCTCGGAGAGTACCTTGAGCGCTCTCTCGCTTATATCCGAACGATTTCCTATGGGCGTTGAAACAAGATAGAGCGTTCCGCCCACAACCTTATTCTTTTCTTCATTTTTCATTTTTTGTATAAACGCTCCTTCGTTTTTATCACAAACGGAACAACGGCGGAATATTCTTAATATTGAAATACCGCTGAAAGGAAGCTCCGTATGGCAATCAAAATATACATAGACCAAGGTCACAATCCGAAAAACCCCAACGCAGGTGCCGAGGGAAACGGACTGCGAGAGCAGGACATTGTTTTCAGAGTGGGAACAGAACTTGCCGCTCTTCTTCGAGCGAACCCCGATTTTGAGGTACGGCTCTCACGCCCCACCTCCGAAACACAGATAGGCTCGTCAAACTCCGAAAGTCTGCGGCTGCGTGTGAACGACGCCAACGCGTGGGCGCCGATTATTTCATAAGTCTGCACACAAACGCATCCTCTCTCCCCGCCGCCACGGGAAGCGAGGCATTCGCGTATTCATCTCCCTCTGCGGCATTTAGCCTCGGCGAGGATATCCTCGAGGGACTCAACCGAACCACAGGACTTAAAAACCGCGGAATGAAGGTCAGAACTAATCTGTATGTTCTGCGAAGGACACAGATGCCCGCCGTTCTCGTCGAGCTTGGATTTATCACCAACGCCGCTGACGCCGCGCTTATGAGCAACCGTCCCGACCTATTTGCGCAGGGTATCTATCAGGGTATAGTGGAATATACAACTTAAAGCGCGGCTATCATACCGAGAAGCTCCTCCTCGGAGATTATCTTAACTCCGAGCTGTTGAGCCTTGGTAAGCTTACTTCCCGCGGCGTCTCCAGCCACAACATAATCTGTCTTGCCCGAAACCGAGCCGCTGACCTTTCCGCCGTTTGTTTTTATGAGAGCCGAGGCTTCATCACGCGACATGGTGGGGAGTGTTCCCGTAAGCACAAAGGTAAGCCCCGCAAATCCGCTTGAGGCTTGTTTTGCTACCGCCTCGGTCACAAGCCCCGCCTCCTTCAGACGGGCGCATAGCTCTCTGTTCTGCGGGTGCGAGAAATAATCAACTACACAAAGGGCGGTTATCTCTCCAAAATCGGGAAGCTGACAAAGCTCCTCTACAGTCGCATCAAAGCAGCCGTCAAGCGTTTTGAAATGTGCCGCCAGTGCCGCCGCCGCAATCTCTCCTATATTTCTTATTCCAAGAGAATATATAAGCCGCTCAAGTCCCGCGCTCTTTGAATTTTCAATTGATTTTATCAGATTCGCCGCCGACTTTTTGCCCATTCTGTCAAGTCCCTCAATGTCCTCGGCACGTAAGCTGTAAAGGTCTGCCACGTTTTTGATAAGCCCCGCATCGAGCAGAAGCTCGACTATCTGCGGACCGAGTCCGTCGATATTCATAGCCCCCTTCGAGGCAAAATGCTCTATACTGCGCGAGAGCTGGGCGGGACAGCTCGCGTTCGTGCATCTTATGGCAACGCCCTCTCCCTCGTCTCTGAAAACAGGCTCTCCGCAAGAGGGGCAAACCGTGGGCATATTGAACTCGCGCTCACTTCCGTCACGCCTCTCGGGAATCGTCCGCACGACCTCGGGAATTATGTCTCCCGCCTTTCGCACGACCACCGTGTCTCCGAGCTTGATATCTCTCTCCCTTATAAAATCAAGATTATGGAGCGTAGCGCGACTCACTGTCGTACCAGCGAGTCTTACGGGAGACAGCACTGCCGTGGGGGTAAGAACACCCGTTCTTCCCACCGCTATCGTTATATCCTCAAGAGTGGTTTCCTTTTCCTCGGGCGGAAATTTATACGCAACCGCCCATTTCGGTGTGTTGGTTCCCTCTCCCATAATCTCTCTGTCGGAAAGCTTGTTGAGCTTGATGACCACTCCGTCAATATCATACGCGAGTGAGTCTCTGCGCGCCCCAAGGCGTTCTATATGCTCTATAATTCCGTCAACGCTCCTTGTAAGCGTAGTCTCCTCAAGCGTTTTAAAGCCAAGAGAAGAGAGTGTGTCAAGTGTTTCGGAATGAAGCAGGGGAGCTTTTCCGTCCTCGTAAATATCCCCCGCCTGAAAATTAAAGACGAATATATCGAGCTTTCTCTCCGCGGTTATTTTCGAATCGAGCTGACGGAGTGAACCCGCCGCCGCGTTTCTGGGGTTAGCCATAAGAGCTTTCCCCTCTTTTTCTCTTTTCTCGTTTATCTTCTCAAAAACACCGCGCGGCATATATACCTCGCCTCTCACCGTAAGGTCGAGAGGTTTACCGAGTGAAAGCGGGACAGAGTAGACGGTCTTCAGATTTTGAGTTACGTCCTCGCCAACGTCTCCGTCTCCTCGCGTAGCTCCCTGAACGAAGATTCCGCCCTCATATTTGAGTGACACCGAGAGTCCGTCTATCTTCGGCTCAACCGAATACTCGGCATCGGGAATGCTCTGCGAGACACGCTCACAAAACTCTCTTATCTCGTCATAAGAAAAGACATCGGAGAGCGAGTTCATCTTCACCGCGTGTGTGACCTTATCAAATTTGTCGAGTGCCTTTCCGCCGACTCTCTGCGTGGGGGAATCGGGAGTAGTAAGCTCGGGATATTCAGTCTCAAGCGCGAGAAGACGCGCGTACATCATATCATAATCATAGTCGGATATCTCGGGAGAGTCGTATACATAATATCTTTCGGCGTGATAGCGAAGCTCTCTTTGCAGTCGCTCTGCCTCGGCTCTTATTTCTTTGTCGGGTGTTTTTTTATCCATAACAAAATCCTTCCGAATTCATTCATATCTAATATATTATACCCCTTTTTTCCTTCCGTGTCAATCATCATAAAGGGCAAGTACAAATAATTTTACGCCTGTCCCCGTGAATTAAAGGCAATTCTCTCTCATAATGATTAGAGTGAGAGAATTATGAGAGGAGGACGGCAAAGATGATGATACTTTTTACCGTCCTTATTCTGGCGGTCATTCTCGTCAACGGATGGACAGACGCGCCAAACGCCATCTCGACCTGTGTCTCCACTCGCTCACTATCGCCCTCGGGCGCACTGGCACTTGCCGCCGTTTGTAACTTTGCGGGAAGTATGGGTATGGCGCTCATAAATTCGCGTGTAGCGCAAACAATTTTTAACATTGTGGACTTTTCCGCTTATCCCGACGCCGCTCTCCCTGCCCTTTGCGCGGGAATGTGCGCCGTGGTGATATGGGCGCTTATAGCATTCCGCTTCGGAATACCGACAAGCGAGAGTCACGCCCTTATCTCGGGAATCACAGGCGCCGCCGTAGCCTCAAGTATGAGCTTTGCCGCCGTAAACACCTCCGAATGGCTGCTCGTGCTATCGGGGCTTCTGCTCTCAACCCTACCCGCCTTTTTGTTTGCGAGAATAATCCATTCGCTCATGACACTCATACTTGGCAGAATCAACAGACGAAAGGTAATAAATCACTTTATGCGCGCCCAACGCATAAGCGCCGCGACGAGTGCGCTGATGCACGGAGCACAGGACTCGCAGAAGTTTATGGGGGTATTTATGCTCGGCTTTTCTCTGCTCGGAGGAAACGGTGCCAAGGAGAGCTTTGAGATTCCATTCTTTGTCATTCTCGTCTGCTCGGCTATGATGACACTCGGAACACTTATCGGCGGCGGAAGAATCATCAAAAAGGTGGGAATGGATATGGTCGACCTTGATGCCTCGGGCGGAACCGCCTCGGATATGGCATCCTCCGCAGTACTTACACTATGCTCTTTTTTCGGCATACCTGTCAGCACCACGCACTCAAAGACTTGCGCAATGATGGGCGTCGGCTCAAGAGGGGCGGGTGGAGCTGATAAAAAGATAATCACCGAGATGCTACTCGCTTGGATTCTCACCTTTCCCATATGCGGAGCCATAGGCTTCCTGCTGTCATTTCTCATCACCCGATAACGCTTACGAAAGGTAGGTCAAACAATGAAATACAACTATTTCGAAGCGCTTGACTCGCTCTCCGTGCGCGTATATGACGCCGTGAGCTCGGCTTGTTCGGAGCGTGGCATAGTTTCGGAAAAGAGCCTCGCCCAAATACGAGGGGGATTCAATTCTGCGCTTCTTGAGCTGGAAACCTCTCTGTTCGGAGAATTTATCCCGCCGCTGAAGCGGGATAATATAGCGGCTTACGCCCACGCGCTCTCAAGAGTCACCGACACCGCCTGTGAGCATATAGCCCTCAAGCTCTCTCACGGCTCTATTGGAAAAAGGCTCTCGGAGGAGGATATCTGTATCGAACTCGCAAAGCTCATACACGATGGCACCTCAATGCTCAAATCCTTGAGGAAGCCCGACATTATGCCCGACATCAAGAGCTTCCGTGAATACTCAAGGAAAGGGCTCGAGGCTCATACCGCATCTCTCGCGCAAATAAGTCGGGGAGCGCTTCCGAAATCCTATCTGCAGCCGCTTATCTCCGCGGGAAAGCTCCGTTCGGAGCTTTCAGTCTGCTTCGACGTACTCCTTGAAACTATGTTTAACAATATATGATAATACGGCATCAAAATTTATTTCATTGCTCAACAAGTAACAATAGCCTTCTCCCGAGAGAGAAGGCTATTGTTATCTCAACACCTTTTTTATCTTATAAGCTCGGTTTATGAGCTGCCAGAGCTGCGGAAAATATCTCATTGCGTTCCAGACACTTACCCCTCCGAGACCGAACTTATTTACCGATTCAAGCATAGTCTGCGCACTTCTCGCGTCCCCAAACCATACCTCGTGTTCTCTCGGAGTATCGCTCTGCATATCGTAATATTTGAAAAACGGCGCTTCTGATGCGGTGTCATATTCTATGGCGGCGTGTTTCTTCGCGGCAAGGTCGGGCGCGTCGGCGTTTGCGATAGGCGTGGCTCGGCTCACTCCGCTCTCATACGGCAACGCCCAGTTATATCCGTAGCTCGGCATACCGAGAAAGAGCCTTTCGGGAACGACTTTGTCTACGGCATATTTCAAAGCCTCGCCCACCTTATCGGCGGGGGAAATCGCCATTGGCTCACCGTAAGCATATCCCCATCCGTAGGTCTGGAGCATCAGTCCGTCTGCAGTCCCGCCCACAGATTCGTAATCCAGCCCCTCGCAGAGCATTCCGCTCTCCTCTCCCTCGCACACAGGAGAGGCGAGTACAAATATGGGATATCCCCCGCTCCCGAGCTTTTCGTTAAGCCTCGACAGAAAATCCGAGTAAGCCTCCGTAAGCTCTGCGGGTATATATTCAAGGTCAAGGACAACTCCGCTATATCTCTTATCCGCAACCGTCCTGACTATCCCCCCTATAAGTATATTCTGAATGTCGTTGTCGCTCAATATAAGCCCGACAAGCTCGGGAGAATAATTCCCCTCGGGCGTTAGGTTTGATATCATCATAAGAGGCGCGGTTCCGTACTCACGCGCGAGGTTTATCAGCTCCTCGTCGTCAATTTCTGTAAGCTCACCGTCCTCCTCTATGCCATAGGAAAACACTGTAAGATAGGTCAGATAAGGAAGTGTTTTGCGCAAAATTTCTTTATTTACAGAAGGGTATACAAAAGCGTTGACGGCAATCTCACGGTCATATTGCGGCTCCTCTTCCTCTATCACCAGAGTATCCCCCGCCGCAAGTGCCGTCCCACCCGCAAGATGTGGATTCTCTCGCCAAAGCTGATTAACTGTCACTCCGTAATTCTGCGCAACCGAATAAATATTTTCGCCCTCACTGACTCTATGCACTCTCTGCGGCATCCGCACGACCAGATTCTGCCCCACCGTAAGCTCCGACGGCTCACGAAGCTCGTTATCCCTCGCTATAAGGTCGGCATCCGCCCCGAGGCGCTTGGCTATCTCATAAAGACTGTCTCCCCGCTCCACTGTATAAACTATCATCTACGCTCACCTCAAAATATATTTTCGCAAGTCAATCGCGTAATAACATACTATGCGAAGCCTTTTAAAAAAGCTACAACAAGGCATATTTTCCTTTTTTCTGCGGATAATAATTACAACTAAATCTATCGAAAGGAAATATATGCTATGAACAAACCTCAAATAGTAAAATGCTGCGCGAGGGAGATACTCGACTCAAGAGGAAATCCCACCGTTGAAGCATCTGTTTTTCTCGCCGACGGAACCGTCGGTGTTGCGAGTGTCCCCTCGGGCGCGTCCACGGGAATCTACGAGGCGCACGAAAAGCGTGACGGAGACAGCTCAAGATACGGCGGTAAGGGTGTCAGCGACGCCGTACGCAATGTATGCCGCACAATATCCCCCGCCATCTCGGGAATAAGCGCCGCCGAGCAATATGAGCTTGACAGAGTGCTTATCGAGCTTGACGGTACGCCCGACAAGTCCGAGCTTGGCGCTAACGCTATTCTTGCCGTTTCCCTCGCCTCGGCGCGAGCCGCCGCAAACTGGTACCGTATACCACTGTACAAATATCTCGGCGGACTTGACGCATTCAGACTTCCCGTCCCTATGATGAATATAATCAACGGAGGCGCTCACGCCGCTAACAACGTGGAGATTCAGGAATTTATGATAGTTCCCGTCGGCATTCGCAGCTTCTCCGAGGCTATGCGCGCGGGAAGCGAGATATATGCCGCACTCGGACGGCTGCTCAAGAAAAAGGGATACGCCACGACAGTCGGAGACGAGGGCGGATATGCCCCGAATCTCGGAGACGATGAGGAAGCCCTAGAGCTTA
>JAFTHJ010000227.1 GCA_017457465.1 Clostridia bacterium
AGTTTCAATTAAGCAGCAGCAAGTGCATCAAGCTTCTCGTACATCTTGTTGAAACCGAGAGTTGCTGTCATCTTCTTTCTATTATATTCAGAGGTCAGGTCGGAGGACTCCTTCTCAACAAGGTCTCTGAACATCTGTGCCAAGCCCTTGGTATGTCCCGTATATACCCAACCCGAGTCTATCTTTACATTGTCTATTATGATATCAAGCATCTGACCTGTAAGCGAGTCGGACTGATATTTAACCTTTAGAGCTACCTCAAAGAGATTGTATCTCACCTGGTCGCTCTCCGAGAAGAAGCATTCAAGTGTGGCTCCTACCGCGTCAAGCCTTTCAGCGGAAACAGAGCTCAATATAAAGTATAGCGAATAGAGGTCCTCAACCTGTGTATAATAGCCTTCCTGTTTGTCGTCGTACTTCGGTATCGGAATAATACCGTATTCACTCTCCATATTTCGGAGATAGGTTCTCTCACACGCGCCAAGCTCCAGAGTTGCGAACATAGCCTGGTCATTGCCAAACATCTCTTCCTTCTTCTCATAAGGATGCCAATCCTTGTGCTTACGGAAGTTGGTGGCGAATATTCCCTTTGTCTGATAGAACGCCTCGTTGATTATCTTGAGAGCCGACGACATCTTCGCAACATCCACATTAACCACAAATCTTCCATCAACGTCTCTCTCAACAAGTCTTATCTCCCAACCGCTCAAGTAAGCGTCAACGCCCTCTCGCGCATCGGTAACAAAACCGTAAACATCTGTTTCATCAGCCACATCGTCCGCACTCTCATAAAGAAGCATAGCCAATTCCTTCTGATAAGCAAATGTCCAGTCACCCTTTTTAACCGTCTCATAGAGATCCGGAACCTTGAGCTGCTCAACGAGCTTCTTGTTAAAATATGTAACGAGAGACTTCTTTATCAAGGTCATAGAAGCATCTCCCGTAACGGCGTAAAGCGCACCGTCTACCACAGACTTCTCTATCTGGAGCTGTGAATAATAATCCTTACCGGTGTTGAGGTAAGGCACCTCGTACAGATTGTACGAAAGATTTTCGCCTACCTTCTCATAGAACTGGGAAGCATTTGAAACACCGATATCGTATTCCCCGCTATTCGTAAGAATATCGTTCTGAACAGCATTCATAACGATATAATGGTCCTCGACCTCGGTTTCGGGCAGAAGAACATTTATGATATCGACATTGAGACGCTTTTCAACAGTCTTTTCTCTATCATAAACAGCTTCGTTAACAATATCCGATGTGTCATCGGCTGCAACAGTGACCTCGTTTCTCTTTACGTCCGAGTCTCTGGAGACAAAGGTAATTGCCTCGCCCTTGAAGTCAAGCTCGGGAAGGTCGTCCCTGTAGGTTTCAACCTCGGGAGCCGTCGTTACCGCGGTTTCCTCTTCGTCACCGCCCTCTTCCTTCTTTTTACACGCAAGAGTCAGTGGCAAGAGTGTCAGAATAACGAGAATAAATGACATTATTTTCAAAAAAGTTTTATTCATTTTTTCCTCCTTGATACATTTTTCGTTTTACGGTGATTTCATTATACCATATCAACAAAACCCTCTCAAGCCAATGTCGCAATTTAGTACTTTTTTTACAGATTTTTGTTTTTTGTCAAAAAACAAGCCCCCGCAAACACATAAAAGCGTTTGCGGAGGTAGCCTGACTAACTCTTTATTATTTTCCAAGTACTCCCAAAAGCATCTCACAGAATGAGGCGGTATATCTTTCCTTTGACGGAAAATCCATGCAGGAGGAATATATCCTCTCAAGCTCGAAGTGATATTCCCCTGCCTCCTCAAAAGCCTCACAGGCGGAGGATAGCAAAGCCTCGTAAAGTCTCATATTATATTTATATTCTCTTTTCACTCTGTCGGCTGTATCCTTGTCGATAAAGCGCCTCATATTTATCCGAGTGCCCAGCGCATCCTCCGACTCCGAGGGCGGAACCGCCACAAAAGCCACTCCGCTCTCGCAGAAAAATACGGCATCGGGGCGCTCGGCGTTTATCGGCTCATAGGATATCCTCATCGCCATATTTTTCCTTTGAGCCGCAACCGCGACAGCCCGTAAAAACAGATGAGCCGTCGAATACCAGTCTATTACACTGTAAAGCCTTGTGGCAGACCTCTCGTAGGTATCAAATCTCACCCGTCCGCGCATCCCCACCGAGTCAACAAGCGCGGGAAGCGCTTCTCCTCCCTCGCCCGATGGAATACCAGATACTATCCGCTCAACAGACGAGAGCAGCTTTTCCTCCCGAATCGCGGGATAAAAGAGCGAGGCGTTTATATCGGACAGCTCTCCGCACCCACGAAGATATCTGTAACCCTTTGCGTACGCGGCGCTCTTCTTTTCACTCAATTCAAGTATCTCCGCGTATCTACCCGCAAGACGCTGTCCGTCCCAGAATTCTCCGAGATTAATGATTTCGTCTCTCGCCCCCGCTATCTCGGTATCACGGGGGTGCGGGGCGGTACCGTCTATCATAGCCACTCTGCCGTCTATGATAATACCGTCAAGCGAGTCGGGGTCAGAGGAGCAATAATAATACTCCACCCGATATCCCCTATCCTCGGCGTATTTCGCCGTGTCTTTCATAAACTTGCTCTTTCCCGTCCCGGGACCGCCCTTGATTATGTATATCCGTTCAAACCTTTTGCCGTCGAATATTTCACCGTAGTAGCTTTTAAATCCGTTTGCGCTGTTTGAGGCGGCAAATACCCCCTCCGCTGTAAAATATCCGCTCTGTTCTTTCTTATCCATCGCACACGCCTCCTGCCGTTTATCTTTATTACAAGCATATGCGCACGGATAAATTTGTGATATTATCTTTCAATTATCGTTATATTAACGGGCAGAATTCCCGCCTGCTGATAAACTATCTCGTTTATCTGTGATATCTGCGCGGGGATAAGTCCGTCACTGCTGACGACGATACTCGCGCTCTCTCCGCTGATAACCGCAACGCACTCCTCAAAGCCCTTGGCTATGATAAGCGTTTCGATATTCGCCTCGGTCTCCATAACGGTCGCAAGTTTGTTTATCTCCGCCAACGCCTCGTTTTTAGCAGTCTCGGTGGAGGACTGATTGTCAACCACGCTCTGAAGCACCTCAATAGCCTCGTCTCTCGTTCTCTGTCTGTTTATCTGCACACTGGAAAAATACGAGTCGGCATCGGTAGAGGGAGGTGGCGTTGTAGCGCTCGTCTCTCCGATATCACCGTTCATACCCGCGCTCTGGTCGTAATCAAAGCCGTCTTTGTCCTTGCTTGAGGCAAATACGGCGAAATTGACTATTACCGCCGCAGCTATCAGCATAACCGCCCCCGCAATGATAAAGTTTCTTTTCCCAACGCGTTTGCAGAAGGTCTTGAACTTTTCCTTGAAGTTTTCAAATTTCATAATATGCTTCCTCCGATAAATTGTTTCTACGCTACATATATATTAGCGTGTATTACGATTTATAACCCGAAAATCAGTTTTTGCCCTCTGTGACGTAAATTTTGTTGCTGCTCACGCCAAACGCGGCGCTCACAAGAGCAATTATCTCCTTTTTCGTTTCCGAGTCTCCGCCTCCGACACAAACTATACCTACCCCCGATATCTGCGGCGCGGAGTAACCTATAAGCAGTGCCTTCTCCGAGGAGCCGTTCCCCGTAAGAACAAACTCATTTTTGTATCCCGAGCTGCCCGACTGGGAATTCTGCGCGTATACCGCGTTATATCCCCCTGTGAGCGTAACCGTCACATTAACATTTCCCACACCGCTTACTCTCTCACAGAGAGCGGCAATTTTTTCTTCTGTATCACGAGCGTATTTTTCGGCATCGAGAGAGGGAGCCTCGGCAATCTGCGTATCGGCACTGTCAACATCATCCCC
>JAFTHJ010000016.1 GCA_017457465.1 Clostridia bacterium
TATCGTAGCGACCTTATCCTTAAGCTCTTCCAGCGTCCAATCGCCGCTTCTTACGAGGTCATAGGGGAAGGCTATCTTGTTATCTCTGAGCTGATTCTGATTGAACACGATAGCGTGGATAGAATCATAGAACATAAGGTGGAAATCACCGAAAAGCTCACAGGTTCTTCCGTCTATCTTCAGGCTTTCCATAGCGTCGGTGAACCACCAGGGCTTGGAGAGATTGAGATACTGCTCATAGTTGTCTATCGCGAGGTAAACACCCTCCTGCGCGAGAGGTGTCTGATATCCTGCCTCGTTGAATACTGCGTCGTATGTAAAGGTGTTTGCGGTGTTAAGCCTTCTCATTTCCTCCTGAACCTTGGTAAAGGCAGGGAATTCAAGGCTTTCTTCAACAATATTGATGTTCAGCGTATCCTTGACGAAGCTGTTCCTGTTGAACATAGCCTGATTGAGAGAATCGGTCGTGTCCTCGGGGCAGATAGTGGTTATCGCATAGTCGCTCTCGGAAACGAGAATGTTGAATGTATAACCGTTGTAATTTGCCTTGGGAAGGTCTGCGTAAAGAGAGTTGTCCTCAGCGCCACCATCTCCTCCCGTTGTGGTGGAAACAGTGGTTTCTCCCGTTTCGCCTTCATCGTTTTTCTTACACGCCGAAGTGCCGAAAACTACCGTGAGAAGCATCAGAATTGCGAGAATTAAACAAATCTTTCTTTTCATTTTTGTTCTTTCTTCCTTTCGTTGATTTTGTGATTAATGAGCAAATCGCTCGATTTAAAGACACTATGATAGTCAAATTCTAACAAACAATTGTCCGAATGTCCATTGATTGTATTTCTAAATGTTTGTACTTTTCTACTATTTTTTCTCCGAGACCGATTTTCTGTATTTGAGAGGTGTCATTCCCGTGTGCTTTCGGAAAAAGGAGTAAAAATATGTGTTGCTCTTGAAGCCGCACATCTCGGATATCTCGCCTATACTGAGCTTTTTGGAGAGCGTCAGCAATTCCTTTGCCCTGTTGAGTCGGTAGCTTTCGATAAATGTATGTGTGGGATAGCCCGATACGCGGATAAAATCGCGGTCGAGCTTTGAGCGGCTCACGGCAAAATGGGCGGCAATATCGGATGTGTTCAGGTCGGAACTTATATTTTCGATTATGTACTTTAATACCTCTTGAATATACATATCCGAGGTGCCGACGGCGGTTATGTTTTCTTCGTCGCAAAGCTCGATAAGCTTGTTGATAAAGAGCATAAGTATCAACGCCCTTTCATTTTGCGAGACGCTTGTTCCTTTTTTGGCGGTGTTTGCCAGGATACTCATAAGAGTCTTGCTCTGTTCCTCTGTCAGCTTGAAAAGATATCCCGAGGCTTTGGTGAGAAAATCTCTGTGGGATATCGAATCGCCAAACTGAGAGAGAGTATGCTCTCCGAAATGCACGACGATACGATTGTATATTCCTTCTTCCGCACTCGACATCGAATGAATAGTATAGGGATTTGAGATTATGACACAGGGAAAGTCGTATGTATACTCGTTTCCGTTTATCACCGATTTCTGCTTCCGCTTGTCGGGGCAGAAATAAAGCTCAAAATTTGAGTGCGCGTGTGAGTATGTCATTTCGTGCTGCTCGGATAGATAGTATCGGTATTTAATTTCTTCTTTCAGAACAGTCGTAAAAATCATTGAATCCTCCGAGAAATTCTTAATTGTAACAGAAAATTATGCTTTCCACAATACACTTTTTCCGCTATTTCGGATAAAAATCTTTGTTTTTTGCTCAAATTTTGACTTTGGTGTTTGTTTGGGCGTTGAAAAAAAGTGTTAGGGGTGATATAATATTTTATGAAATGTGAAACTTTTGCGAAAATATTGCGAAATCATGGTGGTTTTTGAAATTTTTTGCATTATATGGTATTAGGGAGACCTTTTATTTATCATTCCAAAGGAGACATTTATGAAGCAAAATACTACAAATGCACCTGCCGAAAATCTGTCCGATGAAGCGATAATCGAGCTTTATTGGCAAAGGCAGGAAACGGCGATACAAGCCACCGACAGGAAGTACGGAAAATATCTTTTTACGATAGCGTATAATATCGTAAGAAACAGTATGGATTGCGAGGAGTGCCTTAATGACACATATCTCGGAACATGGAACTCTATTCCTCCAAAGAGGCCGCCCGTGTTCCAGACATTCCTTTCCAAGATAATGCGCTCCCAAGCGCTCATAAGATTCAGAAAAAACGCGGCGGCAAAGCGGATACCGTCGGAGATGGTCTCATCGCTTGAGGAGCTTGACGAGTGTATGGCGTACAGTCCGTCAGTGGAGGAGGAGTATCTTGTCGGTGAATTGAGTCGGATTCTGAACTCTTATCTTCATTCGCTTACAGACCGACAGACCTTCGTTTTTATATGCAGATACTATTATTCCGACACTATATCTCACATCGCGAATATGCTTGGATTGAGTGAAAACACGATATTCAGAGAACTTGCGAATATCCGTAAGGGGCTAAAGGAACGACTCGAAAAGGAAGGGATACGTTATGAATAAAAAGGACGAAATCAAGATAGACGTGCTTTCAAGTATAGATGACGACCTTATAGAAAAGCATTCGCAGA
>JAFTHJ010000228.1 GCA_017457465.1 Clostridia bacterium
ATATACCGTTGTTGATGTAACAGGTGATGTTTCGGCAGAGACTGTTGCAAAGCTCAACGCTGTTGAAGGAATTGTAAGAGTAAGAGTTATCTGACAAAATTCAGGCTGTCTCAAATTGAGACAGCCTGTTTTGATACAGGGGGATTTATGAAGCTTGTCAAAGCCGAAAATCAAATTGAATTTCTTTGCTCGGAGAAAATAGAGTCAATACACGCCTTTTCCACTCGAGTGGGCGGAGTGAGTGAGCTGACTCATACCGCCTCTCTTAATCTCGCCTTTGGCAGAGGAGACGAAAGAGAGACGGTGTTGAAAAATCTTTCTATTTTTGCATCCGCGGTGGGATTTGACGCAGAGAAACTTGTTAGCGTTCATCAAATACATTCCGCCGATGTCAGAGTTGTTGACAATAGCCACGCTGGGCAAGGGTATATTATAAAGGAAGATTTTGAGTGCGACGGATATGTCACGAATACCTCGGGACTCGCCGTAGGTGTCAAGACCGCAGACTGTGTGCCGATACTTATGGAAGGCTATGGTGAGAGTGGCGATGTTTGTTGTGTTGGTGCGGCTCACGCGGGGTGGCGCGGTACCGTATCGGGGATAGCTGTGAAGTGCCTTGAAAAAATGAGAACGCTTGGCACGGTGAGAGTCAGAATTGCCATAGGTCCCGCGATATGCGGAAAGTGTTTTGAGGTAAGGGCGGATTTTTATGATGCTGTGAGTGAAATTCTCGGTGCGGAGCTGACAGAGAAATATGTCCTGCACGACGATAAAAAGACGGGAGTATGGCATACTGACCTTCGCCGTATGAACAAGGATTTTCTTGTGTCGGCGGGTGTTGACGAGCGTGATATTGATATTTCGGAGGACTGTACCTGTTGTCTTCCCGAGCGATATTTCTCGCACCGCTATAGCGGCGGTAAACGCGGAACCCAGCTCTCGGTTATAGTTATGCCGTGAAAAAGGTTGGCTTAAGGCAACCTTTTTTATTCCCACCCAAGCTGATATTTATCTATATCCTCGGGCTCAAACCACTTTTCGTCAACATATTTCAGTCCGCCGTATTCCTCGTCGTATGCGTAGACCGAATAGCAGTAATAATCATTTTCGGCGTAATAGATAATTGCTCTTTCCTCAAGAGCGGTACATTCGCCATCAAGAAAAGCATATTTGGTGATACTGTGCTTCCTTATATATATTTCGGGGGAGTTTGTGTTCTTCTCAAGTAATATCTCCTTTGTAGTCTGCTCGGTAAAGAGATGCTCACCGTCTATCGACAGGTTTGGCAGGTCTTTGGTGTTTTCATTGTGTTCGAGCTTACCGTCGACATTTGTGAGGTAAACTGTATAATGTATGTCGTTGTCCTCGTCAAAGGCGCAGGGGAGAATGATGTCATTATCTCCGTCGCCGTCAGCATCCTCAAGACGCGCTGAATATTCAAGCTCCTCATCTGCAAAAAGCTCCGAGGTGGCATCAAAGGGAAGAGAACCTACCTTTTTTGAATCCTTCTTTATTATAACCTTTCTCACCGTGTTGGCAGAGCCTTTGAATTTAAATGAGTATCCGTCCTGCTCGAAGGAGTGGTAGGTTATGACATTGAAATGAATGTCAAAAGCCTTTATTGTAATAAATGAAAGCAAAATGACCGCAACAGCGGCGACGATGGCGAGAATTACCCGTTTATTTTTAACCATAAAAAACCTCGTATAATGTATTTGTATATATTTTATAATAAAATAGAGAAAAAGTAAAGTAAAATCGACAAAAATTTTTTTAAAATAGTTATTGACAAATGGATTTGAATGTGGTATAATCTATATCGTTCCGTGACTGAACGGAGATTTGCTGGTGTGGCTCAATGGCAGAGCAGCTGATTTGTAATCAGCAGGTTGTTGGTTCGACTCCGATCACCAGCTTGACACAGGCGGCACTGCGAAGCAAAGCCGAAACAGAATATGGGGGAATTCCCGAGTGGCCAAAGGGGACAGACTGTAAATCTGCTGGCACCGCCTTCGGTGGTTCGAATCCACCTTCCCCCATCCCAAAACGAGAAAGAATCAGTGCAAGCTGGTTCTTTTTCGTTTTGCTG
>JAFTHJ010000229.1 GCA_017457465.1 Clostridia bacterium
CTTGTTTTTTTATCATAAAAGAGTAAAAAAGGTGAATCCATCGCACCCCGTTTTGCTTATTCGACATTAAAGCTCATAACCTCAATGGCAACTCTCGCTCCGAGACGAAACGCATACACAAATATTTCACGCTCATTGATTTTTGTCAGCTCGGCATAGCAATCATCGAACTTTTCAAGTATCTCCTTTTGCTTGTCCGTAAGCGTTGCCTGTAGGTTATCGTGGTGATCGGCAATATACCCCATCAACTCTTTTGCCTTTTTCGTTGCCTCTCGGCATCCGGTACTAGGACAAATATTGCCGTACCACAGCTCTTCAATTATGCTTTTCATAAAAACTCCTTGTCTATATTTTTGATTAGTAATCCTTTCAAAAAAATTATATCACATTTTGAGATAAATGTCAATATCTCAAAGCGAGATGTGATATTATTTTTTCTGTAATAGGAAAGGGGAGTCAAATATGCGTATCAGAGATTTAAGAGAGGATAACAATTTAACGCAGTCAGAGGTTGCAAAATACTTACATATAAAGCAAAATACTTACTCTCAATATGAAAATGAGCAAAGGCAGCTTCCGCTGTCCTGCTTGATTGCACTTGCAAAGTTTTATAAAACATCAACCGATTATATTTTGGGGTTGACAGATAAGAGAACTCCGTATAATTGATTAAAAGGCATTAATTAACCCCCACGGCGGAAAATCCGCTGTGGGGGTTAATCTTTTGTTTTTATAAATCAGTTATTTGCCGTCGTGGGGAATCCCTGGTCGTTGATGTCGGTAGCTCCCGCGTGTGTAGCGTTGAGCCAAGTATTGAAGAGATTTGTGTACTTGGTTGCGTTTGCGTTGTCACCAAGCTCACTGTATATCTTCGCGATAGCCTTCAGCGAGTTGCCGATGTTATAATAAACCGTGGGCACTCTCGAGCCGTCTGCCTTGGTGTAAAGCAGGGTTCCCGCTTCATATCTTTCCTTGACATTATTGTCGCCCGAAATATTACCGTCGACAGGGTTAGCTATGAACAGTACATCAATATTCGTGTCGTAGCCCGTATAGGTCGATGAGGGAAGTCCGCAGACCGAGAAGCTCGTTCCGAGGTAAGCGAGGTTTTCAGCGGCGGTGCCATAGGGAACAGTACCGCTAAACTTACCTGTGGAGTCGCTGCTGTGGAACGCGACAAGAGCGGTATCCATAAGCTTGTCATAGCAGTATGTAACGGCGCTGTTGCCCTCTCCAACGGTAACCTTATAGCGTTCGCCCCATTCACTGTAGCAGCCGAGAGACTCGCGGGGGTGTCCCTTCATAATGATATCGTATTCCTCGCCGTAGATAGCGTAGGTCATTTTAAGGCTGAAGATATAGTTGATATACACATTGAAACAGGCAACCTTTGCCATCTCCTTGAGCTGGTCGGTCGTTTCAGTGTAGTTGTCGGCATTGTTGACAACCGCAAGGAATGCGTTGTAATCCGCCTCGCTCGAGAAGAAAAGTGCGGTTTTATACTTACTGTCAAGCTCGGCATAGCTTGTGGGCAGTGTCGCGTCTGACGCAAGTCCGCCGATTCCGTAAGCCGCATCTGTCGCGAGAAGCGGATATCCCGCGTGACGCGCACCGATATAAACGAGCTTCTTGTCGGGAGCCTTCTCACCCGCGCGTGATGTTCTCGTAAGGGTATTGTAGGTATCCTCATAGTAATCGCCGTACATAAGCGTGAGGTAATCTGTTCTCTGCGCTTCGGTGAGCTTACTTACCGCCTGTGATATCTTCTGATACTTGAGGTTGAGCGCAAAATCAACGGTGTCGTTATAGCCGTCCGCTCCACACGCAGAGAGGAGAGCTGTCTTTTTCTCACCGCCGACACTCTCAAGGTGGTCAACCACCAGAGCCTCGTCCTGAATATAGTATGTAAAGTTGTCGAGAGAAGCGAGTGCGAACGCCTTTGGAACGCTGTATTTGAGTTCGGTATCACTGTTCTTGTTATCCTTCTTGGACATAATCGTCTCAAACTGCTCTTTTACAGTGTTTCTCTGGGTGAGGTAATTATCAAAAATGCCGTCGGTCTCTTCGGTTACGGTCTTTCCCTTGACATAATTGTTGTAAAGCTCTTCGTAAGCCTTTGTTCCGTCCTCGCACATATAAACATGGAAGTCCTCAAGCGCAAGACCCGCGTTTGCCGCGAGAGCCGCGCCGCGCAGAGCGGTTCCGTCCTGAACATAGATATTAAAGAAGGCCTTATCGCCCTTGAGCGAGGAAATCTGCTCTACCATAGCGTTAAACTCGGTATCGCTAAAGCCCGAGCTCTGGTTGTTTGCCGCGTCAAATCCCGCGTTGTGGAAATGCTCAAGTTTATCAATTCCGTTATATGTCTTACCGCGCTCAATAATAGCGTAGGTCTCGTGTCCGTTCGCAATAGAGTCGAGCGCCGAGAGAACGGGGGGAATCGTCGCCAGAGCGAAGATTATGTTATAAACCGTATCTCCCTCGTCAGGTCTTGTGGGTGTGGGGGCGGGAGCACCCTTGTTAGCGCCGTCGTCATCATCGTCCTTCGGAGCGGTGGTTGCTTGAGTCGCTTCTGTCGTAGCATCGCCGTCGTCGGGTGTATTTCCCGCGCAGGCTGTCATAAAGAGCATAAGCAGAGCGAGTGTAAGCGCTACAATTACTTTTAAAGCTTTCATTTTTTGCCTCCTTATTTTTCAGAGCTTGATTTACTGTAGTATACCACGGATTCACTCTTTTTTCAACCTTTTTAGACGAAATTTATTGTTTTATTGTATCGCCATTATCTGACTACCCCGAGGCTGATTTTCTTTTTCTTGACAACACGGCAAATCCGTTGTATAATTAAAATAGCATATGTCTATTCGGATAAAACTTTAAAGGAGACAGAAATGGTCTATAATGTTTATAACGAGATAAAGCACGTGTTGGATAAGTTTGATTTTTGCGGAGAATACGTGAGCGTCGAGGAGATAGGCGCGGGAAACGTAAACTCCACCTATAAGCTTATATACAGCGACGGAGAGAGGGAGCATTGGTATATCCTTCAGCGAATCAACAAGGTCGCCTTTCGCAACCCCAACGGCTTGATGGAGAACGTGGGACGGGTTATCGAGCATATCTCGGCAAAGCTTGATCCCGCCGATCCCGACTATGAAAGAAGGCTTCTTCGCTTCATAAAATCGAATAACGGTACCTATCTTTATCCCGATAAGAACGAGTATTATTGGCGCGCATATATCTTTGTTGCGGGTGCCACCGCGCATAACTACATTTCCGACCCCAAGCTCTTTTATGAGGCGGGTAAGGGATTCGGAGAGTTTCAGAAAAATCTCGCGGATTTTCCCGCGGAGATATTACACGAGACTATCCCGAACTTCCACAACACGAAGCGCCGCTTCTTTGATTTTGTAGCCGCTGTTGCCGAGGACCGCTCGGGTAGAGCGCACGAGGCGGAAAAGGAGATAGACTTTATATTTGACCACCGCAAGATGATGAACGCCATAGTTGATAAGCTGGAATCGGGAGAGCTGCCCGTAAGAGTTACACATAACGATACCAAGCTCAACAACGTGCTTATTGACGACGTCACAGGCAAGGCGATATGTGTCATAGACCTCGACACGGTTATGCCCGGCTCCTCGCTCTACGATTACGGAGACGCGATTCGTTACGGCGCGAGTACGGCGGCGGAGGACGAGAGAGACCTCTCGAAGGTGTCTATAGATATGGAGCTTTTCAAGCTCTTCACAAAGGGATTTATAGAGGAAACCGGAGCAGTGCTTGACAAGAACGAGATACACTATCTGCCTCTCGGAATAAAGGTGCTGACCTGTGAGTTGGCGATGCGATTCCTCACCGACTTTATCAACGGAGACGAGTATTTCAAGGTGGATTCTCCGCATCATAATCTCCGACGCGCGAGAGCTCAAATGAAGCTTCTGACAGAGATAGAAGCAAGATTCGACGAGATGACAGAGTATGTCGATTCGCTTATAGCGGAATAAATAAAAAAGAGTTGCCGTTTTTTACGGCAACTCTTTTTTAGCCTTATCCGAGCTTTCTGCCCTTTGCGGCGAACTCGGAGGGGGTGTAACCCGTGAGGGACTTGAAAACCTTGCAAAAATACGAGGCGTTGGCAAAGCCGACCTTGACCGCTATCTCGTCAATCGAGAGCTCGGTATTTACAAGAAGCTCCTTTGATTTGTCGACTCTGTATTGCTGGATATACTTTGTTGGCGGGGTGTTGAAAACCGCTGTGAATATACTTCTGTAATAGGTC
>JAFTHJ010000230.1 GCA_017457465.1 Clostridia bacterium
ATGACAATAGACGAGGGACTCGCAAAGGCAGTTGATTTTCTTAACGGAATCATCATAAAGGAAGAAAAGCCCACCACAATGAGCTGGGCATAAGATAAAACAAGACGGCAACGCATTGCGTTGCCGTCTTGTTTTTTATTCAATGTTTATTGTGATTCCGTTCACCTCAACATCTCCCTCGGCACTGATGAGAATATATTTCTCACCGTCGATGACACGTGTCTTAACGAGGTCGGTTCTCTTGGGATTGACCTTGATAACAACATCAGGTGTCTTGAGATTGAACTGATTCGTCTCAACGATATTGCGAGGACTTAACTCGGTCTTTTCTCCGAATTCGCTGACGAATTTTTCCTCAAATGCGCTTATCTGCTCACTCTGAACACCGCCCGATGTGAGAACATCCACAAACTTGTTTCTGTCTATCATAGGCGCATCTTCATCTTTGCGCTCCTTATGCTCCTCGATTATCTCGTTTATCTGATTGTGTATCGTCTTTACAACGTGGAGATTGCAGCCGTCACTTACCGTCTGTTCAAGAATAGAGTTGAATGTCTGCTTCTGAAGGTCGGCGGGCATAGGAATGACCTCGGATTTAAAAACCTTGTCCACAAACTCTGAATAATCGGCTTCGGTATCTCGGGTGTAGTAGAGAGCCTTGTATATATTTGCGGTTCTATCATCAAATGTCGGAAACATAAATCCAAGCTCTGGCGCGGCAACTACGGTATCGGCGGTAATGCTTCTGAAAGGATTTCCCGAAACGTAGAAGCCCAGAAGCGACTTTGAGGATTTTATCGGGCATATACAGCATACAAAATATGTAAATATCTCCTCGGATTCCTCACGTCTTTCTCCGTCAACTCCGTGGGCGGGAACGTCATATTTATCGGTGGCGAGAAGAATTATATAGTTTCCTTCCATTTTCACCGATTCGATTATGCGCTCATAAAGCGTGTGTATTGCCGTGTCATCGGAAAGTGCTGAATTACGTATCGCCGTGAGAATTTTATGCTCCTCGGATTCAAGCACCTGCTTGGTGGAAAATTCTATGTCAACAAGATTTCTTCCCACGTATCCCGAAAGAGATTTTTTGACAAGTGAAAGAATCTTTTCGGTTTCATCTTCTGTGAGAAAAGCCAATGACTGGTCAAACTCGGCAAGTATTTCTCCTTCAGTGCTTACACAACAGCCTCTTATATGGTTTATATTGCTTCTTTTAGGGTTAAAGCGCCGTCTTATTTCGGCAATTTCCTTTTCATTCATTGTTTTGGTGTTCCTTTCTTGATAAATTATCCGAATAATATGGGATATTCCCAGAAGTATAGGAATACCCCATATATTTACATAACCTTGATAACATCCTTCATTCTCGCAAAGCACTCACGCACGTCTCTTATTAGCTGACCGCGGTATGAGCGTACGTCGGCACATATTCCGTGAGCCTCAAGCCCCATTCTTTGGGCTATATATATGGCTCTGCTCAAATGATATTCTTGAGTTACAATAATTATCTTCCTGTATTTTCCGACACCGCGAGTGTTATCCACGCTCTCGTAAGTCGAATACCCTTTTCCGTCACATACTATATTTTCCTCGGGGACACCGTTTTCAATACAGAATTTTTTCATCACGGCAACCTCGTCGTAATGGTCGCCCGAGCGGTCTCCCGAGAGGAGCAAAGTGCGTGAGTATCCAAGCTTATAAAGCCCTATCGCGGTAGTTAGCCTGTCTTTTAACATATCCGATGGGGTTCCGTCATCCCGTATCCCCGCGCCGAGAACCAGAATACAGTCATAATCTGTTCCTTTAAGCTCGGGAGCTGACAGGATATATTTGTCGGTCTTGGTCAAAACAAATAAGTTAAAAGCGGAAAAAACAAGTACAAGAGCCGCCGCAACGGCACTCAATACAAGAATAGCTTTTTTCATTGAACTCCTATTATAATCAGTTGGAGGATTTACCTCTGTTCTCAATAATCTGCGCCGCGACATCAAGATAATTGTTGTCCATAATCTCTATCCAACCCTTGTCGACAAGAGCGGTGAGCTTGGGGTCGACGGGAATACGCGCGAGTAGGTCGAATCCGAATTTCTCTGCCACCTCATCTATATGGCTTTCTCCGAAAAGCTTAATTTCCTTTCCGCAGTCGGGACACTTAACATAGCTCATATTCTCTATGAGTCCGTATACCGGAATGTCCATCATTTTTGCCATATTAGCTGCCTTGGAGACTATCATAGACACCAAATCCTGCGGTGTGCTTACGATGACTATACCGTCAAGCGGGATGGACTGGAATACCGTGAGCGGAACATCTCCTGTTCCGGGAGGACAGTCTATAAACATATAATCAATGTCGTGCCATATGGTATTTGTCCAGAACTGCTTAACGGTTCCCGCTATAACAGGTCCGCGCCATACGACAGGACGGGACTCATCCTCAAGCAGAAGATTTACAGACATAATATCAATTCCCGAGGTGGTGGTGGGAGGTATCATTCCGTTATCATCCCCTTCAACGGGCTTTTTCAGACCGAATGCCTTCGGTATTGAGGGACCGGTGATATCCGCGTCAAGTATAGCTGTCTTGTATCCAAGTCGCTGCATAGTAACCGCAAGCATGGAGGTGACTATCGATTTACCGACGCCGCCCTTTCCGCTTACTACTCCTATGATATGTTTAACGCTGCTCAACTCGTGAGGCTGCTCCATAAGGCTGTTTTTTTCCCTGGAGCCGCAATTACTTGAGCAGGTGGAACAGTTGTGTGTACATTCAGACATTTTTTTATTCCTTTCGGTGTTGCATTTTGTGATATGATTATTATACACCCTTTCAAGTTTTTTTTCAATAGGCTTTAAGATTTTTAATGTTTTGTTTTTTATTTTTTACATATTTTGTTGTTTTGGCATTTTATTCTTTAAAATTTATAAAAATCTCTTGAAAAAAAGCGAGTTTGGTTGTATACTATATAAGTTAGAATATTATTTCATTCTGGAGGAATATTATGAGCGCAAAACTTGAAAAACTCAACAATTTTGAAGGAGTAAAGGGCCCCGTTCTCACTATAGTTATGGACGGTGTCGGAATCGCCCCCGCAACCGAGGCTAATGCCGTTGCAGGTGCTTATACTCCCACACTTGATATGCTTATGAGCAAATATCCTATGGTTCAGCTCAAGGCTCACGGAACAGCCGTCGGACTTCCCTCTGACGATGATATGGGTAACTCCGAGGTCGGACACAACGCTCTCGGCGCGGGACAGGTCTTCGCGCAGGGCGCAAAGCTTGTTTCGCAGTCTATCGAATCGGGAAAGATGTTTGCATCCGCAACATGGCAGGAGCTTGTAGCTAACGTAAAAACTAACGCTTCAACACTTCACTTCCTCGGACTCTTCTCCGACGGAAACGTTCACTCTCATATCGACCACCTCAAGGCTATGATAGTTCAGGCAAAGGCAGAGGGGGTATCCAAGGTAAGAATCCACATTCTTATCGACGGACGTGATGTTGGTGAGACAAGCGCACTTGATTATATCGAGCCCTTCGAGGCGTTTATCGCGGACCTCAAGGATACAAGCTTTGATATTTGTATTGCTTCGGGCGGCGGACGTATGAAGATAACAATGGACCGTTACGAGGCAGATTGGTCTATGGTTGAGAGAGGTTGGCAGACTCACGTTCTCGGAGAGGGCAGACAGTTTGCTTCCGCTAAAGAGGCGGTTCTTGCATACAGAGCAGAGCTTGGTGTTATAGACCAGGACCTCCCCCCCTTCGTTATAGCTGAAAACGGAAATCCCGTAGGTACTGTAAACGACGGAGACAGCGTTATATTCTATAACTTCAGAGGCGACCGTTCAATCGAGATATCCAAGACATTTGAGGCGGCAGAGGGCGAGTTTGACAAATTCGACCGTAAGCGTGTTCCGAATGTTATCTATGCGGGTATGCTTGAGTATGACGGAGACCTTCACATTCCTCATAAGTACCTCGTTTCTCCTCCCGAGATAACGAATACTATGAGCGAATATCTCGCAAACGCGGGTGTAAATCAGCTTGCTATCTCCGAGACACAGAAGTACGGTCACGTAACCTATTTCTGGAACGGAAACAAATCGGGTAAGTTCTCCGAGGAGCTTGAGACTTATATCGAAATTCCCTCTGATGTAGTTCCCTTCGAGCAGCGTCCTTGGATGAAGTGTGCCGAGATAACAGACAAGCTTATCGAGTGCATGGAATCCGGTAAATATCAGTATCTCCGTGTTAACTTCCCCAATGGAGATATGGTAGGTCACACAGGCTCTCTCCTCGCTACAAGATGCTCTATGGAAGCGCTTGACCTTCAACTCGCAAGAATACTCAAGGTAGTTGATGCTCTCGGCGGAGTTGCTCTTATCACAGCAGACCACGGAAATGCTGACGAGATGTATGAGGTAGACAAGAAGACCGGTATGCCCAAGGCAGACAAGAACGGTAACTTCAAGGCAAAGACCAGCCATACGCTCAATCCCGTTCCCTGCATTGTATACGACAACTTCTATTCCGATAAGTACACCGTAAAGGCAGACAACGGAAGCTTCGGTCTTTCGAATGTGGCGGCTACTATGGTAAATCTTCTCGGTTATGCGGCTCCCAAGATGTGGGATGAAAGCATAATAGAAATAAAGTAAAATAAAAAATTAACGGGTGACCGAATGGTCACCCGTTAAATAAAGGTTCAGAATACTATTTCGTATCCGTATTGAGCGAGTATGTGGTTGATATCCGCCTGAATCTCGGGGTCGGTTATCATTGCCAAGCCTACAAAGAATCCAAAGAACAAGGAAATAAGATACAAGAAAAGTCCCGCGCTCGAACATATTATAGCGGCGATAGCCATTCCGTTAAGCTTTTTATCAGGCGCAAGTTTTTTTGACTTAAATGCCAGAACAAAAGAAATTATGGCAAGAACGATAGAGATTGGCAGACAGCAGCAAAGACAACTTGCCACTATCGAGATAATTCCGAGAACCATAGCAACTGTAGCCTTTGATTTGGACGCGGCATACTCGTCTGTGGTTTTTACAGGTGCCGATTGCGGAGCAGCCGCTCCCTCCGCAACATAAGCCGAATAATTCGGATTAATGCTTGTCTGACTGTCAAAAGCCGCAAAATTGCTCTGCGTAGCTTGAGGCTCTTCAGCGTTTGCTATATTCTCCGCCTCCTGAATCGGTTCCGCATCAAATACAGTTGCCGATTCTTCGGTATTCATATCAATTTTGTTTTCAGTTATACCGTTATTTTCAGGTATCGGATTTACATTATTGTTCATATCGTTTGAATTGTTATTTGTTGTATCCATTATAGTTTCCTCCGTTGGGATTTTTAAGCAAAATACCTCTGCTTGATACTTAATTCTACCATATTTTAATCTTTATGTCAATAGTTTTTCAAAAGG
>JAFTHJ010000231.1 GCA_017457465.1 Clostridia bacterium
ACTATTGCGCTTCGAGCTACGATACATATCTTGGAAACCTGACTGTATCAAGCGGAATTGACGTCGCGAATTTTGACGTGGCGAAGTCGGAAATTCTCGCCCAGTTAGAGGATATAAAGCAAGGCAGAATAAGCGAGGTCGAGCTTGTGGCAGCTAAAAAGTCCATTGCGCATTGGTACAGGCAGATGTATGACTTCCCATTCGAGCTTTTCACGTTTTACAGTACACGAATGATGCTCGGCATAAATGCCTCTCCCGAGGACTATATGGAGCGCTTTGAAGCCGTAAGCGCCAACGAGATAGCGGCGGTTGCCGAGAGAGTTACTCTTGACACTGTATATTTTCTCAAGGGTACGCTCGAGGCGGATTACGGAGAGGAGGAGACCGACGAATGACAGATATCGGATTTGAAATTCACGAAAGTCCCCTGCTTCGCGAGAAATATTACAAATACACACACAAGAGCGGGCTCCCGATATACGTATTTCCCAAAAAGCTCTGCTCGACCTACGCCGTGCTTGGGACACGCTACGGCTCGATAGACAACCGCTTCGGAATCAAGGGAGAAAAAGACATCACCTCGGTTCCCGACGGAATCGCTCATTTTCTTGAGCATAAGCTGTTCGCAAACGAGGACGGAAGCGATGCCTTTGAGCATTTCTCGGCGCTCGGAGCCGATGCGAACGCATATACATCCTTCAACAAAACAGCATATCTTTTCAGCTGCACCGACAACTTTGAGGAGTCGCTCGGAGAGCTGATAGATTTTGTCACCCACCCCTATTTTACCGAGGAGTCGGTTCAAAAAGAGCAAGGGATAATCGCTCAAGAGATAAAGATGTATGACGACAGTCCCGCGGAGGTCTGCTATTACGGTATGCTTGAAAGTCTTTATGAGCGCCATAGCATAAGGCGGAACATATGCGGCTCTGTGGAATCAATATCAAAGATAACTCCCGAGCTGCTTTACGAGTGCTACAGAGTTTTCTACAATACCGAAAATATGGCGCTCGTCGTTTGCGGGGATGTCCTGCCCGAGGATGTCATACGGATTGCCGACGCGCATCTGCCGACGAGCGGCAAGGGTATCGAAATAATCCGCTCCGCGGAGAATGAATCGGAGAGGTCGGCGGTATTCAAGCCACGCGCGGAGAAGAAAATGAAGGTGGCAAAGCCTATCTTCAACATTGGCATAAAGGACACCGATATTCCCCGCTCTCCTGTCGAAAGGCTGAAAAAGGACGCGGCTATGTCGATTCTCAACGAAATGCTTTTTGCCCGTTCGGGTGAGCTGTATTCCTCTCTGTTCGAGAGCGGTATGATATCCCCCGAGGCATCCTATTGCTACACTATAAACGACTCTTTCGCATTCAACTCTATTGCGGGAGAGGCGGACGACCCCGAGGCGGTATTTGATAAGATAAAGGCTTATATCAAAGTGGCGAAGCTCTCCGAAGAAGATTTCAGGAGGGGCAAGAGGGTGATGTATGCCGAGTTCGTTAAAGAATTCGACTCGACCGAGAGCATCGCGAACAATCTTCTCTCATTTGTATTTGACGGCTCGGATATGCTTGGATACGCGAATATTATCGAGCAGGTGAGCTTTGAGGATGTAAAACGGCTCTTTGAGACCTCATTTGAAGACGAATATTTTACTATGTCGGTGGTATACCCGCTTGACGATACAAACAAACGGAGGAATTTTAATATGGTAACTATGTCATTCCCGGGCTTGGGAATAGATAATTTTACAGTCAACAGAGTTGCCTTCTCTATAGGCAACCTCGAGGTGCGCTGGTACGGAATCATAATCACTCTCGGAATAATTCTTGCGGTGGCTTACTGCTATTACCGCTCAAAGCACGAGGGGATAATCCTTGACGACCTGCTTGATATGGCTATATTCACGGTAATTTTCGGAATAATCGGAGCTCGTCTTTACTATGTGCTTACCTCGCTTTCGGAATACGACAGCTTCCTTGAAATGATAGCCATATGGGAGGGCGGTCTCGCGATATACGGCGCGATAATCGCGGGAGGTCTGACGATATATTTCGTCTGCCGACACAAAAAGATAAACTTCCTCAAGGCATTCGATATGGTAGCTCCCGCTGTTATGATAGGTCAGATTCTCGGTCGTTGGGGCAACTTTTTCAACGGCGAGGCTTACGGCGTTGAGGTTGCCGAGGGGAGTCCTCTCTATTTTCTCCGAATGGGACTTATCCCGAATATCGAGAGCCACACAAGAATGTATTATTTCCACCCGACTTTCCTCTATGAATCTGTGTGGAATCTGGTCGGATTTATAATCATCAACGCGCTTTACAAAAAGAAAAAGTTCGACGGACAGGTATTCTTTATGTATATCTCGTGGTACGGCTTTGGAAGAATGTTTATAGAGGGACTCCGCACCGACAGTCTGTATGTGGGCGAGTTCAGAATTTCACAGGTTGTGGGATTTGTCTGCTTTGTGGTCGGAGTTATATTCCTTATATACAACCTCGCAAAGGCTCACAGAGCCAAGCTGACCGCTATGGATTACGCCCCCGCATATCCCAAATTCTCTCACACGACGGCGGCACAGAGCGCGGTCGCGGAGAGAGAGGGCGTTGACGAGTCCGACGAGTCGGCTGAAGC
>JAFTHJ010000232.1 GCA_017457465.1 Clostridia bacterium
GAGGCAGACAGAATCGCGGCATTCCGTGAGATGATCTGCTCCGACACTGCTGAAGAGAGAGAAGTTGCTCTCGCAAAGATTCTTCCCTACCAGCAGTCCGACTTCGAGAAGCTCTATGAGGCTCTCGAGGGCAACCCTGTTTGTATCAGATTCCTTGATCCCCCTCTCCACGAGTTCGTTCCCACGACCGAGGAGGATATAGCTCTTCTCGCTAAAGCACAGGGCAAGAGCGTTGAGGCTATCAAGGCTATCATCGCTTCTCTCCACGAGTTCAACCCCATGATGGGTCACCGTGGATGCCGTCTCGCGGTAACATACCCCGAGATTGCGAAGATGCAGACAAGCGCAGTTATCCGCGCTGCTATCAACACCCAGAAGAAGCACCCCGACTGGAAGGTTGTTCCTGAAATAATGATTCCTCTTGTTGGTGATGTTAAAGAGCTTAAGTACGTTAAGAGCGTAGTTGTTGATACCGCTGATGCTGAAATCGCTGCAGCAGGCGCTGACCTCAAGTCCGAGGTTGGTACGATGATCGAGATTCCCAGAGCTTGTCTCACGGCTGACGACATCGCTGCTAACGCAGACTTCTTCTGCTTCGGTACAAACGACCTCACACAGATGACATACGGCTTCTCCCGTGACGACGCAGGTAAGTTCCTCGGCGCTTACTACGACGCAAAGATCTTCGAGAACGATCCTTTCGCTAAACTCGACCAGACCGGCGTTGGTAAGCTCATGAACATGGCTGTAACTCTCGGAAGACCTGTTAACCCCAAGCTTCACGTAGGTATCTGCGGTGAGCATGGCGGTGACCCCACATCTGTTGAGTTCTGCCACAACATTGGCCTCGACTATGTATCCTGCTCACCCTTCCGTGTTCCGATAGCACGTCTTGCTGCTGCACAGGCTGCTCTCAGAAAGTAATAGCAGAATAACAAATTTTGGCGGTTGCTTCGGCAACCGCCTTTTTATACAGTGAAAAGTCCCTTGGAAAAATCCAAGGGACTTTTGATTTTATTTAACGATGTAAATATCGTCTATAATTATTTCAGCCGTGGTATTCTCGTCAACCTTTGCGTTACTCGTATATATCGTAAATCCTGTAAGGTACTTATATCCCGTAGTCTCGATATACTCATACCACATATTAGCGGTATCCGAGGTATCGGTGCTTCTGTTAAAGGAATATGAGCTGAAAGGAATATATACATATCCGCAGAATCCCGAGGGCAGACGCATTCTGTAATTATCGTTTGCGTGGGTGGTGGTTATCCACTCGCCGTTCTCGTAATAGTATGCGTTGCCAACAAGGCTTCTCGCCTCGATTCTTTCACTCGAGGTAGCAGTCTTATCGAATTTGAGCGGTATAGCTACAGTACAATAGCTTCTGTATCCGTCGGAGTAGGTTCCTGTCATTCCCGTAGCATCCACGTAGAACAAGAGTCCCGAATATCCCGTAACATCGATTCCGTTGGCAAGAACGGCAGTTCCTATCTCGGGTGGAACGGGGGTTGTATTCGTCGCGGAGCTTGTTGAGTTATTTGCGTTAGCGTACATATGGATAGCCGAGCCAGAAGCCGCACCGTCAGAGGTAAGCTCAAATTCACCCTTTGTCGCGTGCTTATTAATTTTCTGAATATTGGTATCAAAATCCGTAACAAGCGCAGAGCCCGATATCTCACTCAAGCCGTCAATTTTATCGCCGTTGGGGAGAGTTGTCGGAGCTGACGTGGGAAGTCCCGTGCTGACAGGCTCACTGTTTATAACTCCGTTATATCCCGTGTTGACCGTTCCAACCGCGGGAAGGTCGTTCTTCGTGCTGTCATAGACACAGTCAATATATGTGGGTGTTCCCGAATTGTAACCCGTGAACGCGCCTATGTGCATTACATTTCCGCCGTCTGCTATGAGCGTTCCGTGAGTTACGCTTACGCTCACATAGCATCCGATAACCTTTCCACCGTGAACATTTCCGCCAAATCCCGCCGTTGCGTTGCTCGTTGAGGTAACGGAAGTGTTTGTAACCGTACAGTTTACGATAGTTCCGCTCTTGAGGTCTCCGATAAATCCGCCGACATCACGGTGAGCGTTGACTACACCGCCATCCACAATACAGTTGCTTATATGCGTTTCCGCACCCGCGTAGTCCTGAACAAATCCAACGAAGCCTCCGCGTCCGCCATTAGCGGTATTGTTCGTCGTCTTGACTGTGCATCCGTTTACCAAACATTTTTCAACCTTGACACCGTCGCCATAAGCCAATATCGCGCCGCTAAAGTTAGATGTCGTTGTAAACGAGCAGTTCTTAAGGCTCACGTTATAGATTTCGGCAAATCTCACATAGCCAAAAAGTCCCGCATAAGAGCTTCCGCTATAGCTTATATTGCTTACGGTATATCCGCCGCCGATAAATATTCCCTCAAAGGGATTTTTCTGCGTTCCCGCAACTACAAAGGAGGAATTCGCAAAATTGATATTAGCGGCAAGTGCCACGACCTCACCCGAATAGGTGTTACCCGCGTTAACAGACCTCGCAAAGCTGTTCCATTCCTCGGGCGTGGTAATTACGGTACAGTCAAGCACCTCAAGAATCATCCTTACCTCTGCCCCGTCCGAGGTCGTTCCGATTACGGTGTGCGTTCCGACAGAGTAATTTGCCGAAGCGTCCCATACAACCGATGTCTCAATCGGCTTACCTTGAGCATTGAGAGAGGTCACCGTCTCGGGGAGAGTGACGTCTGTACGCAGACACTTGATGTATGGGTTTACTACCGTCAGCACATTGTTCTCGCCCTCAAAGAAGGTGAGAAGGTCGAGATTCAGCATATAATCATCGCTTCCCTCGAAGAAAAGAATAACATTATGGCTTCCCGAAACGCTCTTGAGCAAGGGTGCCGAGTAGTATTCAAAGGAATCCTGCGCTCCATCAAAGCGGATATTCGCTATAAGGTTATCGCTTGTTGCCACATCAAGATATATTTTTACATTACAAGCGCTGTTGGGCTTTGCGAAAAGGTATACAGAGCTTTCCTTGCCTGTGAAAAGTACATTGGATATGCAGACCGAATCATTGTCAGATACCGCGTCAAGAACTCTGCCCGAAACCATACTGTCGTATCCCGAGCCGTCCTTAAGCATTATTCCCGACTGCTTCGAGAAATCCGAAGCGCGTATGATATCGGTGGAATTTTTCTCGCTTTCAGTGCTTCTGATATACTCGACAAGGTCAAGCACGTGGTCTGTCATAAAGCAGCTATATCCAAGCTCTATTCCGTCAGCCCAGTCAAGCGCGTCATCGGTGCCGTATACCGAAAGCACCATCATTCTCATTCCCTTCGAACGCGCGTACGCACTGATTGCCGTAAGTTCTTCTCTTGTCTGATGCTGAATAAATCCGCCGAACTCTATCATATCGGTAAAGCCTTCATATGAATCTATCTTATTGACAATACCCTGATATGTGTAGCCGTCCATATAAGCCGAGAAGAGCGGAAGCTCCTTTCCTGCCGCCTCGAGCGCGTCAAACTTCGGCTTGATTACATCAATAGCCGCGCTCGACTTATACTGTGTACTCTTTACACAGTCATATTTTTCGAGAAGCGCGTAAACCTCATTGAAATAATCTATATCGGTAGATGTGAAGTTATTGGGGTCCTTGTCAAGATTTATCATTATCTTGCCCGAGCAAAGTGCGAGTGCCTCCTCGAATGACGGAGGGTGATAACCTGTAAGCGCGGCATTGAGTCCGCCGCTTCCCTCCTTGAGATAGAGCGACTGAATTTCGGAAAGCGTCAGCTCCGAGACCTTGCCCGTGCCATTTGTTGTACGGTCAACAGTTTCGTCGTGCATAAGCACATACTTTCCGTCCTTGGTTCTTCTGACATCAAGCTCAATGATATCAACACCCGCGTCAATACAGGACTGAATTCCCGCCAAAGAATTTTCGGGATAGTTCTGGAGGTCAGCGCGGTGTCCCATACTCATAACGCGTCCGTTTTCGTCAAAGTAGACCTTAAGTATCTCATCAACGGTATTTCCGTCGGCATAGGTATACTCCGCTCCGTCAAATCCGTCAAGATACGCGCGTGTGCCAAGCTGCTCGGAGAAGTGCGAGAGCGCCGAGTTGAGCGCGTTTGTGCTTCCCGCGCCGATAGCCACACCGCCGTTATCAAGCGGCAGTATACGATAATCGTTAATTGTCAGCGCATAGCCGTATTTTTCAAGAAATTCATCGGCTCCGCAGATGTGAATATAGTCAGATGAGGGCAGAGCCGCTCCCTCTGACAAGGTCACTCCGCTTGAGAGAGGACTGATATCCGAATAGAATCGGTTCATACAGAGCTTCATAGACTCCGACATATCCTCGGAATATATAAGCGAAAATCCGTCAATACCGAGGTCACTCGAATATATCGCGGTGTATTCCGCATTTTCTCTTCCCACGGTAATGTTGTAGCTACGCTCCCACGAAAGTATCTCACCCGCGGAATTCTCCCAGTGCGAGAACGGAATTCCGTTTTCGTCCGACTCACACGCCGTAAGAGTCAGCTCGTCTCCCTCAAGATACAAGCCGCGCTTTGAGCCGTCGCCGAGCAGACCGCCGTTAACCTTGATTCTGTAGAAATCAGCGGTAGCGAGTCTGTCGGTCTTGTATTTAAAATAAGTTTGAGCCGAGGCTCCGTATACCAACATATCCTCAAGCATAGCTTTGAGCGCCTTATCGGAATCCGAGGATGAGTCGGATAGAGTGTCAATCATATCGTACGCGTATTGCAGAATGCTGTACTTATTGAGCTCACTGTAATAATCTGTGCCGCCCGCCTGTGCATAAGCTACGGCATATACATCATCTGTCATCTGCTTCGCCGCAAGTCCGTCATAATCGAAAACTATGTATTTCTTGCCATCTATCGTCTGGTCTCCGACGGTCGTCAGTATAGCATCCTGTGTGCCAACCTTATACTCCGTCTGCGGCTCATTCCATATCAGAAGCTTCACGTCACTGACATTTGAAGCTACCGCATATTTTATGCAGACAGTACTATTGAAGGACAAAGCGCAATAATCTATGCTCATTTCGGGCTTCTCGCTCTGCGCCCCGACCGCTATCAGCGCCGAGAGCATCAGAATTGCTACAACGAGCGATGTGAATAATACTATTCGTTTTTTCATAGTCTTTTTCCTTTCATAAGTTTTGAGGAAGCCAAGGACTCTGATTTTCATCTTCGTCTGTCGATGATGCCAGAATATCCAAAAAATCGGTTCGGATAATTTCAATTTGAGGCTGCTCGTAGTAAGTCTTGCAATGACATTGCTTCAAGATTTTTTCCAATGCTCTCTCCTCCGTAATATTAATAAAATGAAATTATATCAATTCTTGATATTTTTATATATAATAATTTTACCGCAAAATTGGTAATATGTCAAGAAAAATATACGGATAAGTGGATAAAAATCCGTGATATTGCCAAATAGCCAAAAAAATCAAAAAATATGAAAAAAAGTCTTGATTTTTAAAGTGACCTATGATATAATATATAGGCTTGATGTGCGGAAAGCCGTCAAGAGTGATATTTTTGGAGAAGTCGCCTAGTTGGTCGAGGGCGCACGATGGGACATCGTGTAACCTGTAACAGGGTTCGAGAGTTCGAATCTCTCCTTCTCCGCCAAAA
>JAFTHJ010000233.1 GCA_017457465.1 Clostridia bacterium
AAATACAGAATATAGACGGTGAGCTCCGCTCTATAACAAAGGGAGACGCCAATGATGAACCGGACTACGGATATATAACCGAAAGCGACATAGTAGGGCTTGTCAATTTCAAGATAGCATATATAGGATATCCGTCGTTGTGGATAAGAAATTTATTCATAGGAAAGTGAGGTGTGTTGAATGTCAGAAGCCCAAAAGATAAGACGGGAACGCTATAAGCGTAATCGAGGAAAACTGATAATGGCGCAGAGTATTGTAGTCGCAATACTTACGCTGCTTATGATTATTTCAGCTGTCACCTACGTCTACATCAATAAGACCTATTTTGTGGAATACACAGAGGCGAGTGATGTTGACTATAAGGTACAGCTGAAGGACAATGAATTCTATGACAGCGAATATCTGGGAAGGGATCAGGCTTACGTCGCATCTCTGATAGACGATGTTATAGCCACCTTCAAGTATGAGTTGAATACGGATACCGAGGGAGCGAACTACGAGTATTCGTATAATATGGAGGCTCAACTTGAGATAATCGACGACCGTTCGGGAGAGGCGCTTTTCAAGCCGACATATGTCATAAAGGAGGAGCAGCGCTTCACTCATAATACCGATGTTCCGCTGCGAATAAATGAGATCGCGGTTCTGGACTATCAGCACTATAATGACCTTGCGAACAAGTTTATCGAGACCTACGACCTCAACGATACCACAAGCGCGCTGATAGTCAGAATAAAGGTAAAGGTATACAGCAGTAACGCATCCTTTAACAACGCCACTGTCAACGAGCACATTGTGGCTCTCAATATACCGCTTACCGAAAAGGCAGTAAATATTGAAATGACGGCAAGTGTTCCCACGTCACAGGTCAAGACGATAGTCTGCGACGGAAGCGCGGGTAAGGAAGTCTTCAAGGTAGGCGCGGTAATACTCGGAGTGTTCGACGCTCTTGCTATACTGTTTATGGTAGCCTTTATCTACCTTACCAAGAATAGCGATATTACCTACGAAAACAAGGTCAAGAAGATACTTTCTGCTTATAAATCGCACATTCAGAGAATCACGAACCCATTTGACAGTACGGGATATCAGGTATTGTATGTAGACAGCTTTGACGCGCTTCTCGAGATAAGAGAGACGCTTCAGGAGCCGATTCTTATGTATGAGAACGAGGATAAGACCTGTGCCGAGTTTATGATTCCCACCAAGGCAAAGCTTCTGTATCTCTATGTTATAAAGGTCGACGGATATGAGGAGCTTTACACTCCCGCCGAGACAGTTGAAGTACCTGTGGAGGAGCCTGTAGAGGAGTCTGTAGCGGAGGAGCCGATAATAGAAGAGGTTGTTGAAGAGCCTGTTGAAGAGGTAGAGGAAGAGCCTGTTATAGAGCCTGTGATTATTCCCCAGCCGGTGATTATCGATATGCCCGAGGAGGAGATAATTGCCGAGGAGACAGTTGAACTTCCCATAGAGGAAGAAGCTGTAGAGGAAGAACCTGTAGAGGAAATCGCAATAGAAGAGCCCGTGATAGAGGAAGTCGTCGAGGAACCCGAGGAGGTCGTCGAGGAAGGCGTTGAGGTCATAGAGGTAATCTGGCCCGAGCGTCCCGAAAGAAACAAGACCTACAAGTATGACCCCGACGGAGAGACCGTAAACGCGGGAGACGTGGTTCTCGTTCCCACAAGAGACGTGGAGAGAGACCGCGAGATAGTCAGAGAGGCGGAGGTAGCAAAGGGAAATTACAAGGTAGATCCCGCAACGCTCGAGCATCCCCTCAAGAAGATAATCTGTGTTGTAAGACGTAAAGCAACAGAGGTATTCACGTCGATGATAATTGACGAAAAAAAGGACACCGAGGATAAATAATATCGGTTAAAAATCAAGGAAAGGAGGACACCGTATATGAAGAGATGGCACAAAGCGTTATTCTGTATAGTGTTCTCCTTCATCTTTTGCTTCCTTACCGTTGGCTATGCCGCGGTGAGTGACACTCTCGTTATCGAGGGTATAAGTGAAAGTAAGGCACAGACGGGCGTTTTCATTAAAAGCGCGACACTTGCGAATCCCTCGGATAACGCCGAGATAAGCCGATACTACGGCACTAATCTTACCAGCCGCGTAAACCTCGGAAATGACGGCTCCGCGACTGTTACCTTTAATCTCTCGGTCTATAATAACAGTGCTTACGTATATACCTTTAACGGAGTGAAATATATGGTAGGCGAGGGAACCTACGATAACGAAAATATCACGTTCTTGCTTTCGGGACTTGAGAAAGGAAATTCTATCGGAGGCAAGGAAACTATTCATTTCAGTGTTACATTTAAGTACGATAACGCCAACAATATCAGCGATACCGAGCTTAATTCGATTCTGAATTTCGAGTTTGTTCCCGAGGCGGAATATATTCCCGAAATAGTCGTCAGCGGAGCGCTCGGAAAGTTTGAGCAGATACTGAATGACTCTGCCGATATGACGGCACTTCTCAACCAGATGGACAGCTATCAGAATAACAGACATAACAGCTCTTATATCGGAAACGTGGTCGGCTCGACCTCTTCGGATACGGCACTTCTTAACTCGCTCTTTACAGAGGACGGAACGAATTACCTCACGCTTGAAATAGGCGGTGTTACCACAAATGTTACAGCGATGATAAAGAGAGAGAATGTTGACGGAAATGCCGCTACGGGTGACGAAAACGGAAACGAAATGACGATATATATGACGGCAGACGATATAAGCGACCTTCCTTGGTACGGAGGCTCTGTCGAGGTATTCGCGGCTGTCTTCACCAAGAGCGATGACGGAAAGTGGTACCAGATAGGCGAGATGTACGATGGAACAGCCACGGCTAACAACTATTCGGGCGGATGGGGAAGAAACTCCTTCAATACCGATACTTGTGAGACAACAAAGGCTTATTATGACTGAGCAGCGCCGAGAGGCTCTGATATTGAGACCGTGATAGCCGCAATTCCGAAAACTTAATAATTACGGGGGCGAATTGTTCGCCCCCGATTATATTTATATAAATATAAAATAACTACAATAAAATATAAAAAATATATAGAAATACGGAAATTCTCTTGACGGAAAATGGCTTCTGCTTTATCATTAAATCGACTATGGCAAGTTTTTATAGTCGTATATCAACGAAGATAAACAGGAGACAAAAAATGAAAGAAAAACTTATCAGGGAAATTTGTGACGACAAGCTGATAGTTATTATCAGAGGTGTCGAGGATGCCAAGCTTGAGCCTCTGTTCGAGGCTATGTACGAGGGCGGAGTTCGCTTTGCGGAGATAACCTTCGACGCAAAGGGAATAGTCACCCCCAAGCAAACTGCCGAGCGTATAAGCCGTATGAAGGAGCGCTTTGACGGTAAAATACACGTTGGCGCGGGAACTGTCATTCATATGGAACAGGCAAGAGAAGCGGTTGCGGCGGGAGCTGAATTTCTTATATCACCCAACACAAACCTTGATATTATAGATTACGCGGTAAAGGAGAACGTGGTGTCTATGCCGGGAGCTATGACTCCCACAGAGGCGGTAACCGCTTACGACAGAGGCGCGGATTTCGTTAAGATTTTCCCGTCCGACTCTCTTGGAGTAGGCTACATAAAGGCACTTTGCGCCCCACTCTCGCACATTCCGTTTATGGCTGTCGGAGGCGTTAATCACCTTAACGTCGCGGACTTCCTCAAGGCAGGAGTTTGCGGAGTTGGAGTAGGCTCTAACATAGTCAATAAGGAAATGCTTAAGAACGAGAGCTGGGGAGAGATAACCGAACTTGCTTCAAAGTACAGGGCGGCAATCGACGCTTATGTGCAGAAAGGATAAGATATGTTCATTACAGATAAAGAAGCTCTGAAGAAATATTATGCTGAAAAACGAAACTGGCAGGGTATTCCCTCAATTGAAAGAACCAAGGGAGGAAGAATATTCGCCGCGTTTTACAGCGGAGGTAAAACGGAAGAGAACGGAAACTACTCTCTTGTTATATGCTCGGATAACGGCGTTGATTTCGGTGAGCCGATAGCCGTTTCTGATGTGGGAGAGGATGGAAGAACCTATGATGCCTGTCTTTGGATAGACCCGCTTGACAGACTTTGGTTCATCTGGTCGGTTATGCCGAACAACAGAGTTGAGTGCGCTATCTGTGACAACCCCGATGCCGACACACTCCTCTGGAGTGATGTCCGCACTATAGGATACGATGTAATGCTCAATAAGCCCACCGTGCTTAAGAACGGCGATTGGCTATTCCCATGTGCCGTCTGGAAGGACGGACTCAAGGCGGGAGGCGGCGGAGCAGAGGGAAATCATCCCACGGGCGCTCACGTGTTTGTTACGAGAGATAAGGGCGAGAGCTTCGAGCTTCTCGGAACGGCAATAGCCGCTGACCGTATGTATGACGAGCATATGGTGCTTGAGCACGATGACAGACTTGAAATGTATATAAGAACGGCGTACGGTATCGCGGTTTCCGAATCGCGTGACGGCGGAAAGACGTGGAGTCGCGGTGTTGACTGCGGATTCGGCGGACCTAACTCAAGATTCCATATCGTAAGGCTTCGCTCTGGCAATATCCTGCTTATAAATCACTATCGCTTTGCCGACAGAAATAATCTGACGGCTATGATATCCGAGGACGACGGTGTCACCTTCAAGGGATTTTTGCTGCTTGACGAGAGACTTGATGTTTCATACCCCGACGTAAAAGAGGGCAATGACGGATTCATCTATATAATTTACGATAGAGAAAGAGGCGCGATATACCGCAAAAAGAGAGATTACGAGAACTTCGCGAAGCAGATTCTTATGGCGAAGGTCACCGAGGAGGATATCCTCGCGGGTAAGCTCGTAAATCCCGAAAGCAAACTTAAAATAACTATAAGCAGACTTAATAAAGATAAGGAGAGTTTAACAAAATGAGATACGTAACATTCGGAGAAATAATGTTAAGACTCAATCCCGAGGGATATGAGAGATTTTTGCAGACAGATGGATTTGTGGCAACCTACGCGGGAGCGGAGGCTAACGTGGCTGTATCCCTCGCTAACTACGGCGCGGAGGCATACTTCGTCACAAAGGTTCCCGCACACGAGATAGGTCAGGCGGCAGTCAATAGCCTTCGCAGATACGGCGTTGGTACACAGTATATGGCTCGTGGCGGCGACAGACTCGGAATTTATTTCGTTGAAAAGGGCGCAAGTCAGAGAGCAAGTAAGGTAATATACGACAGAGCGCACTCGGCTATAGCGGAAGCAGATGCCGCAGATTTCAACTGGGATGAGATTTTCAAAGACGGCGGTTGGTTCCACTTCACGGGTCTCACTCCCGCGCTTTCCGATTCTCTGGCAGCTATCTGCCTTGAAGCGCTCAAACAGGCAAAGGCTCACGGAATGACGGTCAGCTGTGACCTCAACTACCGCTCCAAGCTCTGGAGCCGTGAGAAGGCAAAGGCGGTTATGACCGAACTTGCAAAGTACGTTGACGTTTGTATCGCAAATGAGGAGGATGCCGCAGACGTATTCGGTATCCACGCGGCGAATACAGATATTACCGAGGGTAAGCTTTCGCACGAGGGATACAAGAGCGTTGCAAAGCAGCTCGCTGATACCTTTGGCTTCAAGTACGTTGCCTTCACACTTCGTGAGAGCATCAGCGCAAGTGACAATAACTGGGCGGCAATGCTTTACGACGGAACAAACTTCTGCATCAGCACCAAGTATGCGGTACATATCGTTGACCGTGTGGGCGGAGGAGATAGCTTCGGCGGAGCGCTCATATACGCGCTCGGTAACGGATACAGCACACAGGACGCTATTAACTTCGCGGCAGCGGCAAGTTGCTTGAAGCACTCTATTGAGGGCGACTTTAACCTTGTCAGCCTCAAGGAGGTTCAGACTCTCGCGGCGGGTAACGCATCGGGACGTGTGGTAAGATAAAACCGAACACCGACTTGCAAAAATATGCAGGTCGGTGTTTTTGTATCATCTTTTTAAAATCGCTTGATTTTTCGGTATAGGTGTGCTAAAATGATAACATCAATCTTGTGAGGTGGAGTATGAATAATAAATATATAGGACACGAAAATCAGATATACGGAGTGGAGGAGGTCCGACTGGTTGGCGGAAAGGGCGACGGAATGAGACTTTTTCAGGTCAGAAACGGCAAAGGTCTTGAATTTACCGTTTCAGCCGATCGCTGCGCAGATATCTCCCGCCTTTCCTTTAAAGGGGATAATTTTGGATATTTCTCGGCTTGCGGATATGTCTCGCCCCAGTATTACGATAAAACAGGACTTGAATTTCTCAAATCGTTTACGGCGGGATTTCTGACTACCTGCGGACTGCGTTCTGCAGGAAATCCTTGCGTTGATGCGGGTGAGGAGCTTCCTGTTCACGGAACGGCATCGAATATCCCCTGCGAAAATATAGCGCATTGGATAGCGGATGACGGAATACATATAAAAGCGCTCGTCAGAGAAGCTTCTATATCTTCCTATAAGCTCTTGCTTGAGAGGGAATATGTTGTGCCACTGAATGAGAATAAGCTTTATATAAATGACAAAATAAAAAATATAGGCTCACTGGAGACACCCTTGCAGGTACTTTATCACTTTAATGTCGGATATCCGTTGCTGACTGAAAACTCTGTCGTCAAGATGAATTCGGTCGAGGTAGCGCCAAGAAACGACCACGCCGCAACGGCTATCGACAGATGTCTGGTGATGGAAAAGCCGCAAAGGGGAGCAGAGGAGATGTGCTATTACCACACATTCAGTGGTGCGGCAGAGGTGTCGGTATATAATCCCGAGCTTGATAACGGATTTGTTATGAGGTATGATTCATCCGAGCTTAAATTTTTCACAGAGTGGAAGATGATGGGCGAATATGATTATGTTCTCGG
>JAFTHJ010000234.1 GCA_017457465.1 Clostridia bacterium
CCGCTTATTCCGATTGCCAGAACATCAAATTCTTTTGAGAGGAACGACGCATACAGTAACGCTCCATCGACAGCATAATCAGCGTAATTGTCTTTGGTGTCGCTCTTGTGCTTGTTAATATCTGCTTTTGCTTCTACGACAATCAGCAGTTCCGGATCTGCGTTTGCGTATATAATGAAATCGGGATAGCCTTTATGATTTCCTTTTTTAGATGCGTTTTTCAGCAGTTTGTCTATTTTGAGGTTGTCGCTTTTCTGTTCTTCAACAACAACATCGGTATCATCATAATAACCTTGGCTTCGGAGCATCTTTCGAAAAATAGCATAGGTTTTAGCTTCATTTGACATTATTACGCCCTCATTCTTTCTCTAATGTTATCGATTTCGGCTTGATTGTGGGTAAGAAAATCCACAATATCTTTGGGAAGCTCGTTTCTTCCGAAAGCCGCTTTGTTATAAAATTCATTTTTCTCAACACCTTCTAAATGCAAGAGATCGACTATACGATCCTGCATATCTGGTGTTGGCGGTTTTACTCGTCCATTGAACACATCAAATAGATATGTTTTGGATACGCCCAGATCGGTAGCAAATTTCGCTTGTGCATAGCCGTGAGCCTTGATGAGCTCGACCAGATACGCACCGAAGCTACCTTCAATGTATTGCTTTTTCTCCACCTTGCCACCTCCTAAAAGTACATAAGTAAGCTAACTACTTTACTATTATAACATATATTTCCGGAAAATGCAATAGGGCAGTTTGAACTTTTTGCTCAAACCGCCCTATTTTGTCAGGAAACCTTACATATTGACCGCTGCTGGTGTGCTTGCCCGCTTTTGGGCGGTACGCTCCCCCCAAAAAAAGAGAATCCAAGCCATTTCATTTTCTTGTCGGTAGGTAACGCACCCCAAAACTGTCCTTAAGAGCACCGCCCATTAGCTTGTCGGATTTTTGATTCTCTGTCGTCATTAAACATTACGACAAATTACAAACTCAAATCTTCTATCCGTGTACGGCATTTCGCTCCACGAGGGTGTGAATAACTCCGCGATTATCCCATGTCGGGGGTGCGGGAACGCCCTCTGCCGTGGTTTGAAGTATATTTTCAAGGCAAAGTCTGTCTATCTCGCAGGTATCGGCAAAGCTGAACAGAGGAGCGGGCGAGCTTTGCTCCTCATGGCGATATATGTCGCGAATGACGATATTTCCGCACCTTGCTCCCGTGCCGAAACAGATAAAAGGGTCTCTAGGCGCATTCTTCTCCCACATAAGAAAGCAGCCCTCTCCGAGCGGTGTGTGGCTCTTACTTGCGTGGAAATGCTCGAGAACAATATCGTCAAACCAAACCCTGCCCGGTCTGCTGTTATGATTTGAGATTATTATTCCGTGGTGTCTATATGTTCCGTATACTCCGTCAACACGGATATGCTTTACCGAGAAATTCTCGCCCGAAATAAATCTGACTGCCGAATAACCGTTACGCGCCGAGACATTATGTATATAGACATGCTCGATATCTCCGAGTGATATCTCGGCGTGCTCCTCGTCATAGGTCGTAAGCGAGACCATATCGTCATTCGTCGTGCCCGAAAGATTCTCGATAACTCCGTCACAGGCGGGTCCATTGATATGGACGCCGTCGGCGGTACCGAAATGCCAATTGTAATCGAAGAAGATATCTCGGACAACAAATCCGTAAACCGCGGCTATCTGTATTCCGTAGCTGACGGGATTACGAACGGTCATGCGCGAGAGGTGGATTCTGTCAAGATTCGCGAAGCGAATGAGCTTACCCTTAAAATTATACGGCTCGTACGGCACATCTCTGCGGTGTCGAGCCTCATATTCGGCGTCGAGTCCCATTTCGTCGCAATTTCCGTCCCAGATACCGCCCTCTATTTCTATATTCTCATCTCTGCCCCCGCCCGTAAAATGCTCTTTCTCAATAAGTGCGCAACGCGACATGGGGGCGGCGATAAGTCTCGCGCCCGGAGAGAGTACAAATCTTGTGTTTGAGTGAATTATAAGAGTTCTACTGACAAGGTATACCCCCGGATTATCTACCGTCACTATTCCACGCCCATCAAGCATAGTCTGGAGTTCAAGTGTATCATCGTGAATTCCGTCTCCGTATAGCATAATCCTCTCCTTTAAGCTTCAAAGAAGTCTCTTTTGATATTATACTGTAATATTCCACTTATTGCAAGATAAATTCTTGATTTTCTGTGTTTTTTGGTATTTATTTCTCCACTGATAACTAATTTTTCCAAATTCATCTTGCAATTTAGATTTGATTATGGTAAAATAAACTAAAGATTATTATAATGCTGAAAATAAGGAGTGTCATTATGGATTTTATTCGTGAAGCAACCGCTGAAATGTGGAACTTTTTTCTTGACAATCAAAATATCATATTACCGATAATCATCATTGCCGCTATAATCACGGCTACAGTCTGCATAATTATCTGCTTTATAGTTGGCTCGTGTGTCTCTCACGGAAAGAGAAAGAAGCTTATGAAGCGTCACGATCTGGATTTCAGACACTTTACCAACAACAGTATATACAACACAAAGCTCACCGCCGTTCAGAAGTCGCTCTCTTTCCTCGACCTCTATTATTCCTGGCTCTCGACCGACGGTGACAACAAGCCCATAAGAGAAAAAACCACCACGCTTGAGCTTACCAAAAAGGCGCGTGAGTGCTACAACGAGCTTTACACCAAGTGCGACAACAGAGACCTTGTTGCGGCGTTTGCGGACATTGTCTTCAACGAGACTTCCCGTACGCTTGACAAGTTCAACGCATACAGAAATCTGGCGAGAAAGGAGCTTGGTCTTCCTAACGTAGCGCTCGGAAGCGACGCTTGTTTCATCGGCAAGGTCACCACCGAGGAGCTTACAAAATTCGAGGAAGAAAATCCCAAGTCAAAAACCTCGACAAAGTCCTACAAGGTAACTCTTTCCAAAAAAACAAAAAGATAATTTACTTACAAAAACGGCTCAAATGCAAGAAATTGCATTTGAGCCAATTTTTATTTAAAATCCCATATTTTCGAAAAACAATTCGGAAAAAAGACTGTCAGCGCCTATATCGACAAATTCGGATTTATTCAGGATATCCGCAAGGTCGTTCCCCTCACAGGCGTACTTCACCGCTCCGAGCAGACTCGCGTTATTCATTGGAGTGAATCTATCCGTAAGCTCTGCGGGAAGCAATCCGAGATATGCCGCATTCGCGACATTCAGATTTGCCGAAAAACCACCCGCAACATACATTCTATCAACATCATCAAACGATATTCCCGTGCGCACAATAAGACTTTCTATCGCCGACCTCACCGCAGACTTCGCAAGTTGGAATTCTCTTACGTCATCGGGGGTAAGCGAAACGGCGTCGGATATGGCAAACTCGCCGTTCTCCATATATCCGCTCTCGTCTATCTCTCCCCTTCTCACAAGCTCGGAGATAAGGTCGATAAGTCCAGTGGCGCAAAGTCCCTCGGGGATTCCGCCGCCTATAGTCGAGTAGCTTCCATCGGGAAGATATTCATAAACCGCTCCCTCTGTAGCACTCATTCCACAGGAGATATTCGCGCCCTCAAAGCAAGGTCCTGCCGCTGCCGTAGCGCATATATATTTGTCTTTTCCGAACAAAACTATCTCGGCGTTCGTTCCGAGGTCCACAAGCAGTGAATATCTGCCCTCGCTTGGCGCTCCAAGGAGTCCGAGTCCCGCCACGATATCCGCGCCCACAAAGGCGGCGATATTAGGCAAAGATATGACCTCCGACACTCCACAAAGTCCGAGCGCCGCACCGTCCGAAAGCCTTGATTCGAGAAATTTCGGAGCATAGGGATACACACCGATAGATGAGCAATCGACACCGAAAAACAGGTGGAGCATAGTCGTGTTCCCTGCCGCATAAAGTTTATCCACCCTATCCAAGCCATAAGTGCCGAGAAGCTCGGATATCATTGCGTTGAGACGTTCGACAAGGCAGCTTTGCAGCTCGTCAACCCCATTTTTAGTGCAATAGTCTATTCTCGATATCACGTCGGCGCCAAATCTTCTTTGCGGATTTTTGGCGGTAAGTGTTTTTATAACACGGCGTTCGTCAAGCGATACAAGCGCGAGTGCGAGTGTCGTCGTTCCGATATCAAGGCAAAGACAGAGATTTTCGGTAAGCTGTCCGCTCTCCTCGGCTCCCGTTACCGACACAATATCGGCGTTATCGGGAAGTATAACCGTAGCGTCGGCGTGTGCGACGTACTGACAGGAAAGCTCCTTTTTTCCGTCTACCGTCACCTCGCATTTTTTGCAGCTTCCACGTCCTCCGCAAGGATGCTCGACGTGCAAGTCCGCTTCTCCGAGAAGCTTACTCAACGGCATATCGCCCTCAAATTCTATTTTTTTGACAATTCCGTTTTGTATGACCGTAAGTGTCGGCATTTCAGTCCTCCTGAAACAAAATCAAACCAAAATATGTAACAGTATTCTGTCCGTTGATATATTTGAGACTCGTGTTCTTTACCGTCTCATAGACATTTATTCCGTAAGCCTCGAGCGATGCCGTTGCTTCCTCGGGAAATCTGCAGGGCTCACCGTCAAGCTTCGAGCATCTTCCGCAGACTCCGCAGCCACCGCAAGAGAGGTGTAAAGAGCTTGACGGAAGCTCGTCGGCAAGAGCCCGATAAAGCTCTCTGCCTATTTTTGAGTGTGCTTTTCTTGCCGCCGTCATTCCCTCTATATCGTAGCTATCCTCAAGAGGAGAGATAAGCTGATACAGAAGCGCGTGAGAATATCCCCGTACGCGCTCCATAAGCTCGTATATATCCCCGACATCAGGCGGACACATCCAGCATTTTCCGTAAACTCCGCAACGGTTTGCCTCGCAGGCGTCCCGAAACTCTGCCGATGTGACTATACTGTCGACAGATATCACCTCGGCGCCCGACAAACCAAGCTCGAGCGCCGCAGATATCATATTCTTATACTTCAATTCTTCCATTCCGACACCGCTTCAAAGAAAGCACCGATATTTTCCCAGCTTGCGTGGTGAGGAATATCACAGCCCGACGAAATAACAAAGTTCGGATATTTTCCGCATCTGTCGAGCAGGTCGGCTACCGCCGCTCTCATAGAATCGGGAGTTCCCTCGGCAAACTGCGACACGGGGTCGATATTACCCATACACAGAATATCCGATGGAGCCTTTGAAAGAATATCCTCCATATCGACCGCATTTCCAAAGTGGTATGCCGCGGCTCCCTGCGAGAATATCTCATCTGTCATACTAGCTACGGCGTTTCCGCAGTTGTGGTAGATGACGGCAAATTCAGAGTCCTGAACCGCCTCGATTATCTGTTTTACATAGGGCACGGAAAATTCATCTGCCATTGAGGGACTCATAATCCCCGCAAGAGGCTCTGCCATCATTATACCGCTCGCTCCCGCATCCTTAAAGGCTTTCGCGTACTCTATAAGATATTCTGTTGCCTTTGCGAGAACGGTGTGCACCGTTTCGGGCTCGTCATAGCAGAGATACATTATCTCGGTAACATCCATAAGTCTACCCGCAAGTGAATACGGTCCTATCATACCCGCGAGAACAGGCTTATCTTTAATTCTCTCGGCAGCGAGTCTTATTCCCTCAACGCAAACAGACGCTCTTCCTGCTTCAAGAGTGGGAACGGCGAGCGCGTTTGCCTCGTCCTCATCGGACACAAGCTGTCCGACGACAGCGGGAATCTCATCGGGCGCAAAGCGAACATCGGCACCGAATGCCTCCGCCTCAACAGAGAGGTCCATAAGGCTTATTGCCGCCAGAGTATCGGTCTCTTTCGCTACAGTCTCAATAGCCCTTGCCTGAAGCTCCGAATCCTTCACAAGCTCCTCAACGCTGACACCAAGCTTCTGCGTTGCGGGAAATGAAAGTATCGGAAGTGCTTTCCTCTGCTCGGCTTTCGCCGCATCGGTAAGCAAATTAATTATATTTTGTTTCATATCCTTTAATCCTTTTTATGAAAAATAGAACGCGTATTTCTCCATCGCATCCATAATTACTTTTACATTTTCAAGCGGTACGCCGGGATAAAGTCCGTATGTCATACACAGACCGCCCTGGGGAGTCGCTATCTTGGAAACCTCCTCCAAAATCAGCGCATCTATCTGCTCGGGCGTTCCTTTCGGAGTAATGTGCTGACGGTCAATATCAAGGTCAACGCAGACCTTGCCCCTGAAGCGCTCCGCTATCCAATCAATTCCGTTCACAAGATCCTGAAGATTTATTACCTCAACACCGCTATCAACAATATCGTCGACCAATGATCTGATATCTCCGTCGGAATGCATATGTATCGGTATTCCTGCATCACGCGCGGGCTTCATAAGCCTTTCGTATGATGGCTTTATGTATTTTCTGAAATGCTCCGGCGGTATCATAGGGCCTACCTGCATACCGAGATCCTCGGGAGA
>JAFTHJ010000235.1 GCA_017457465.1 Clostridia bacterium
AACCAGAAGTCAAGCCAAGCCGAGCGCAGAGTAGCACACGCCTTTTTTGAAAGCCAGAGACGTTCTCCGTTCTTGAATACCGCTCCGTCCTTGTCTATTGATTTTACATAGAAAAGATTTACACATATGCTCGTTCCGCAAAGCACGAATCGGCTGTCCGAGAGCATAGGAGAGATGCAGACGGAGAAGGATTCTCGCTGCGAGACCGACTCAACGGTCTCTTTGTCATAAAGATGGAAGCACAGAGCCTTTTTATTCAGCTCAACATACACGATGTCATCAAATCCGAGAATCCTAACATCCTCGCTCGTCTTGACCTTGATTCCTTTTTCCTTGCGTCTGGATATCTCTGTTACGGCTTTGGTAAGAACGGCGGAGAGTGTGTCAAGCTCAATAGGCTTTAACAGATAATAGAAAGCGTTTGCGATATAACTGTCCACACCGAAATCGGGCGAGGAGGTCAGATAGATTATCTTGCCGCTGTCGTCCTGCTTACGGATATTCACACCAAGCTCAATACCGCTCATCTGCGGCATTACCACATCAAGCACGTAGATATCGAAGCTTCCGTTCATTATCATATAGTTTAAGAGGTCGCGTCCCGAGGAAAAGCAGGTCAGCCGTATTCCCGCCTCGGGGTGGAGCTCCGAGTAGTAGAGAAGCATGGTTTTTGATTTTTGCAACCAGTCTTTTTCGTCGTCACAAAGCGCGATTTTTATCATAATGTTACCTCCGAACGAAGTAAGTATGTTGTAATTATAGCATAAAACGACAGTCTTTGCAAGTCGGTTGCCATCATAAATTCGTGCAAAAAAACTCAAATTTAGTGCAAATTATGCCAATTTCGATTTTTTGCTTTAAAATTGTCTCACATATTTATCTTTTGGGAAGGGGCGTAGTGTATGAAAACGCACGGTGCGAAAAAACAAAATACGGCGTATCTTACCGAGCCTCCGATGGAATGTAATGTTCGCGCGGCGCAGTGCTGTCCCGCATTTCTCGCGAGGAAAGGAGCGCTTGTGTGCGACAGAGAGTGTTGGTTCTGCCAATACGCCGATTTTCACCTGAGAAACGAGGTCACACTCGAGGTCGGCATCTGCCGATATCCCAAAAAGGTGATTACGGGGAAGCCCGTGAGGTAATAATACATACAAGGAAAATTTTAACAACGGTATCAATGTAAGGCAAATTGCTTTACTTTGGATATAGAACAAGCAAAGAAAAACAAAAAGACAAAGGAGATTTTGTTATGAAAAACAGAAGAAAAATCGTTATCGCATTTTTGCTGATAGCATCCTTGACACTCGGTATTGGTTACGCGTTGATTTCCGATGTACTCGATATTCAGGGTACTGCTGAAATCAGTGGCGCTGCCGCGGAGGAGGAGCTGAACCAGGATGTCTTCTTCTCGGCAGTATCTCAGGCGGCAAACGGAGAGTACACCGCGCAGATCAACTCCCAGAATAACGACAAGGCAAGCTTTACAGTTAACTCTCTCACAGATATAGGACAGACGGTATCGATCACCTTCACCATTAAGAATGAAGGTACTGCACAGCTCGACGCTGTCGTTACTCCTCAGCTTATTCAGAACAGCAGCTCTGATTACTTTGAGGTAACCAGTGACTGGCAGGGAAATTCCAAGGTAGTTGAGGCTGGCACCACCGAGACATACACGGTTACCGTTAAGCTTCTCAAGATTCCGACAGACACAGTAAGCTCCTCTATCAACATAGAGCTTAAGGCTTCTTCGGATAGCACCGCTACCACCGCGACAACAGTTGCTCCGTAATAGCAAGCGGTAAATAGCTTACAGTAAATTGAAATGGGCAAGGAAAGGAGGAAATGATATGGCAAAAAGGCTGACATCAGACATAAAAAAACTTTATATCGTATCGATTACGCTTTTTGCGCTTCTTTTCCTTGCCCTCTTTATTCCGACAGAGAATAGCAGGATATTGGCGGTAACTTTGCTTGTTCCCGCCGCCGCTATCGTCTTATTTCTCATAAGGAAACGCAGTATTCATTCTATAAACAAACGGCAGGTTTTGCTGATAATGACAGTGTTGGGGCTTTTGTGGGTGCTGATGCTTTACCTTCTCGGTAAGCACTACGGGTACCTATGGTCGCCATATCACCCACTCTCCCCCCGCTCATTTCTCAATCAGCTTCTGCCAACAATTCTGATAATCATTTCGGTCGAAATCATAAGAGGTATTCTTCTCGACCAGAAAGACAAGATTGTAAACGTTATCAGCTATTTGAGCTGCTTGATAGCGGAGGTAATGATATACTCGAATATTGTCGGCATAACCACATTTAATTCCTTTATGGATTTTATGGCGCTGACATTATTTCCCGCGGTAAGCGCGAATCTGCTTTATCATTATCTTTCATCAAGATACGGCTGTATGCCGTGCATAGCTTTCAGAGGCTTGATAACTCTTTATCCGTTTATTTTTTCCGTTGTTCCTGGTATTCCCGACGCGCTGCTGTCATTCGCGAGTATCCTTTTCCCGCTGCTGATATATCTTTTTATCAGCTTTCTGTACGATAAGCGGCGGGTAACTCACCGAAAAAGCGGCAAATGGGCTTATGCGGGAGCGGCGGTAACGGTACTTATTATGATTTCGATTGTAATGATAATCTCCTGTCAATTCAGATTCGGAGCGCTTGTCATTGGCTCGGAAAGTATGACGGGTGAGCTCAACAAGGGTGACACCGCTATATATGAAAAGCTTGACGACCAACCGATAAAAGAAGGTCAGGTCATTGTGTTCGAAAAAAACAAAACTGTGATAGTTCACAGAGTTGTTGACATACAAACGGTAAACGGTATTACCAGATATTACACGAAGGGCGATGCCAACGAGGATCTTGATGCGGGCTATATCCTGCGTTCAGATATTATCGGTCTTGTGGATAATAAAATACCGTATATAGGCTATCCGACCATCTGGCTCAGAAGCCTGTTTAATTGACAAAACAAACTAAGGAGTAAAATCATGACTGAAGCCGAAAGATTACGACGTCAGGAAGATAAACGTAACAGAAAAAAATGGATTTTCATTCAGGTGATTGCCTTGGCACTTGTATTGGTTATTGCACTTTCGT
>JAFTHJ010000236.1 GCA_017457465.1 Clostridia bacterium
CCCTCGCGCTCCCTTCAAACCTTTTAAAACAAGGGATAGGCTACCCCATTTAGTTTGGTTGAGCTTTTAGAAGAATTTAATGTAGACAACCCTCGGACACACGATGTTTGATGAAATCAAACTCGGTATAAACGCCTTGGCGTTTATGTGCCCACCGACGGTTCTCTTCTTCATTGTATTTGTTTGGCTATATCCCGCCCCTTGACTTTTCTCCGAAAATATTATATAATATTTAGGATTTCAAGCAAGGGAGATACAAATGGAATTAAAACTTGTTGCTACCTGTCTTTTCGGACTCGAAAAGCTTCTCGGCGAGGAGATAGACGACCTCGGCTGCAAGAGAGTTGAAACGATTGACGGCAGGATATATTTTGAGGGTGACGAAAATTCACTCGCCGACGCAAATATAAGGCTTCGCTTTGCCGAGCGCGTTTTTATAGATATGGGGTCATTTTCCGCCGAGAGCTTCGAGGAGCTTTTTGAGGGGACAAAGGCTCTGCCGTGGGAGCGATTTATCGGCAAGAACGACGCTTGTCCTGTAAAGGGACATGCTATAAAAAGTAAGCTTTTTTCGATTCCCGACTGTCAGAGCATAGTCAAAAAGGCTATCGTATCGCGTCTGGGCGACAAATACGGCATAAAATGGTTTCCCGAGGAGGGAACTAAATATCAGGTCGAGTTCTTTATACTGAAGGACAGAGCCACGCTGATGATAGATACAACGGGTGCGCCCTTGCACAAGAGAGGCTACCGTCCCGATTCGGGTGCGGCACCGCTTCGTGAGACACTTGCCGCGGCTATTGCCGCCACCTCGCGTCCGAGAGAAGATGTACTTCTTTGGGACCCATTCTGCGGCTCGGGTACTATCGCTATTGAGGCGGCTATGATGATGCGCAATATCGCCCCCGGATTGAAGCGGCGCTTTGCGGCGGAGGATTTTCGCCAGATAGATTCCTCTGTCTGGAGCGAGGCGAGGGAATGGGCGAGAGCAGATATAATAAAGGATTGCGGCTTTGAGGCGTGGGGCTCGGACATTGACGATGAGGTGCTAACCATCGCGAAGCAGAGCGCCAAACGCGCGGGGGTTGCGGATTCGGTTAAATTTTTCCACGCTGACGCCCTTACGATAAAAAAGCCCGACAGACGTGGAACTATCGTCTGCAATCCGCCATACGGTGAGCGTCTTATGACACCCACCGAGGTCGAGCGGCTCTACCGTGCTATGGGTAAGGTCTTTTCTACCTTTGAGCCGTGGCAGATATATGTTCTCACTTCGTGCGAGAATTTTCAGAGCCTTTACGGCAAACGCGCCGATAAGGTGCGAAAGCTCTATAACGGAATGATACCCTGCAATCTTTATCAGTATTTCAGGAATAATAAGTAATAAAAATCCTTCTCCCGCGGGAGAAGGATTTTTAATGTTACAATTTTATTCCGTTGGCTTGGTTACAATCAATGCCTCTACACGCTTACAAAGCTTTTCAAACAAGGGATTTCCGCGAATTGAGTCAAATTCTTTTCTTTGTAGCGTATCCAGCGTGTCTCTCGGATACAAATTGTATCCTATTGTCATTCCGTCCATTCGCGAACTTATCCCAATCATACGCTCTTGCGGTGAATCGGGATTGTTTTTGCGCTTAAACCAAATAATGTTCGCCCACCATTCCATTCCTTCAAGGAAGCGACAGGAGGTCGGCAAATGAGTTTCCTCTTTTATTTGGGAAATTGTCTCGAGCAAATCTACCACGGTTCCGATTGTTGAGATTGCTTCGTCGGCTTGATTTGTGTCAACCAATCGGGCAGCTTTTTTCAGCCCAAGCTCAATTCTGTCGCATATCCAGATATCAGGGCGATTATCAATCGCGTCACGGCGTATAAAGGAGAGTATATCCTCCATAAACTCATCTGCCGCGTTTTTTGATTCTTTATCTGCGTCCAAATTCAGTAGATAACGCGAGGAAATCAGGGTATTGAAGGCTTCATATAACTGATATCTTCGTTCCCGCTCGAAGCGTTCGCTATCTTTGCGTGAATAATATCTGGAGAACAATAATGCGTGTGACGAACAATCGAACGGCGTTGAATATCTCTTCAGAAATTCTTTTAGATTTTCCTCTGTTTCGATTTTTGCCATTGTTTGAATTGTGTGAGAAAACATCGGATGTCGTTCAAGATATGCTTCCGCCAACAAGCGCACCTCGGGCAGAATCTTTGGATCACGGAAGGCTCGGTCGTTTCCTTCACACCACGGACGCCAAGCAGAGCTACTGTCAAGATAATTTCTGCGTATGTCGCGCAAAAGTGAAACGATACGCTCCGCGTCATAGTCACGCTTTATACATTCACGGCGAAGCTCATCAAAGGCTTTCACGGCGCGTTTCTCTTTTTCGATTTTCGGCATACCGAGAAGCTCGTCAACCGTAACCGAAAGCACCTCGGAAATTGCGGGGAGCAGTTCAAGGTCGGGATATGTCGTACCGTTCTCCCAACGGCTGATAGATTGATATGTTACACCTAAACGATTGGCGAGCGCTTCTTGTGTCATATCATTTTTCTTTCTAAAATTGCGTATGTTTTCACCGATAGTTAAATTCATAATTTTTCTCCTTATCCGTTTCTGTATGCCCGAGCGTGGTTTTGTCGACAATTATATTATACGGCGGAGCCGTTGGGAAATCAATAACGCATTTTGAGAGAAAAATTATCGGTTTGTGTTATATTTGCAGTGAAAAAAGATATTTTTTATGATTTGTTAATCTGAAATTTGACGAGATTATCTCCGCCCGAGATCCTTCGCTACGCCGCCCCGCTGTCATTCTCACCTTCCATCGTGTCATCCTCGAGCGAAGCGAAGGATCTCGATGGAAACGCATTAAAATATCGGGGCGGCTTTGCTCGAGGATGACAACGGGCGGAATTAAATCATAAGGATTTGGATGAAATATGGTGCTATATAGCAGATGCTCCAAGGTGAATTTTTTAGTATGTTAAATCTTAATATTATTCGCGATATCGGTTGCCATTACCGCGTATTCTCCGAGCGATTTTGCGGTGCGGTCGCCCGCAAGTCCGTGAATATATACGCCAAACGCCGCGGCTTCAAACGGTGAGAGGGATAGGTGGCGCTGCGCAAGTAGGGAAGCGATAACCCCAGCCAACACATCTCCCGAGCCGCCGGTTGCCATACCGGAGTTCCCGCTGCGGTTCAGATATATTTTATCCGTGCCGTCGCTGACTACCGTATTGTGGTCCTTCAGTACGCAGATAAGCGAATTGCTTTCGGCAAATTGATGCGCTACACTCTTTGTGTTGTTAAGTATCTCGTCTATCGACAAGCCCGTGAGCCTCGACATCTCCCCCGCGTGTGGCGTGACAATATGTCCCTTTGCGTATTTGAGAAGAAAAGGATGCTCGGCTATGAGATTGAGCGCGTCGGCGTCAATTACCGTAGGAACTTTCGTATTTTTCAGAACTGCTTTGAGAAGCGTGAGAGAGGTCTTGCTCTTTCCAAGTCCAGAGCCTACCACGGCGGCATCGCAGGCGGTAAGTCGCTCTTGGAGAAGGTCGGTGTCGGGCGTGTTTTTATCGTAAACGGTAAGTACCGCCTCGGGGAGTAAGGTCTGCAGAATTATTCTGTTTTCCTCGGGCACAAATATCTCAACGAGCCCCGCGCCCGTGCGGTATGCGCCAAGTGCGCAGAGATATGCCGCTCCCGCCATACCGTATGAGCCGCAAACGCAGAGAACTCTGCCAAAGCTGCCCTTGTTCGAGCGCGTGGGACGGGGAGGGAGAGAAGCGAGGTCTGCCTCGGTGTAAGAAAATTCGGATATGTTGTTCATAACATTATCTCCAGTCAGGCTAATTATAAGTTAATTTTATCACATAATCGCCAAAAAATAAATAAAAATTTTTTATTTTATCTAAAGATTATAAAATTTAAAAAAGCTATTGACAATTGAGGAGAAATATATTATAATGTGTAATGTCGCATTTTATGTCAATCGAAAAAAGCTCGGGAGGTACGTATGATTCTTGACGCAGGTCCTCTGCTTCGAGGAGAGGTAGACAGCATAGATATTGATTATATGCTTTCGCCCTTGATGCTCGACGGAATTGTGTTTGATACCGATGCTCATGTTGTCGGTAAGCTGACCGATAACGCAGGCTATATGCGCTTAACACTTAAAGCGGAACTCGCTTACAGCGCCGAGTGTGCCAGATGTCTTGCTCCCGTAAGAGGAGTTTTCACTCTTGACTTTGAGCGCACGGTGGTTGCCGAGGGAACCTTGAGCGAGGAACAGCTTGACGAGCATTTTGACGAGTACGCCGTGCTTGACGGAAGTATGCTTGATATAGACGAGCAGTTATCCGAAGAATTGCTCCTTGGATTTCCGAAAAAGCTGTTGTGTACCGAGGATTGCGAGGGACTTTGTCCGAAGTGCGGAAAGCCGCGCCGAGAGGGCGATTGCGGTTGTCCCACGAAGGAGATAGACCCGAGACTCGCGATTCTTAAGACATTCTTTGATGAAGACAAAAAATAATAATTAATATAAATGAAAGTTGTGTTTTACACGCTTCAAGGAGGTGTAGATTATGGCAGTACCGAAGAGAAAAGTATCGAAAGCACGCAGAGATAAGAGACGTTCGAGCACATGGAAGCTTGAATTGCCCGGCATGACAAAGTGCCCCAAGTGCGGAGAGTTCGTAAGAACCCACCGTGTTTGCAAGTCTTGCGGATATTACAAGGGACAGGAAGTTGTCAAGGTCGAGAACGACTGATTTGGCTTTGCTGTCGGATAAAGGGTTTCGTTGCGGATTCGCGCGAACCCTTTTTTCTTTTCAAATTTTCAAAAAAGGCTTTTAATGGCGGAGAAAATATGTTATAATTGTCGTGATACCTATAGGGAGGTGCTTTCGTGAAAAAAATTGCGTTGCTGCTCACGCTGCTGCTCGTATTATCGTCGGCGCTCATTTCCTGTAAAAAGGATAACGGGGATTCCGATAACACGGCTAATACAGAGATAAAGCTTGAGCCTATGAACTTTTTTGAAATTGATATATCCGAGTATGTCGCGCTCGGCGAGTATAGCGGACTTGAGATAAGCTGTGCTGACGGTCAGTCGCGCGGAGACGCGGTCTGGGCAAAGGTAGTAGACAGTGCGGAAATAAAGAAATATCCCGAGCATCAGGTTGATTATTACTTTGAACAGGCACGTGCGAAGTACGAATATCTTGCGAGGCAGGGCAACGATACATACGAAAATATTCTCACGGGGCTCGGCG
>JAFTHJ010000237.1 GCA_017457465.1 Clostridia bacterium
AGGAATACCTCCACCGATCTCCTCGATTACCTCACGGAGAGTTGTTCCCATAGGAACCTCAACAAGACCTGTATTGGTGATCTTTCCGCCGAGTGCGAATACCTTAGTTCCCTTCGATCTCTCAGTACCCATAGACTTGAACCAGTCAACGCCGTTAAGGATTATCTGAGGAATGTTAGCGTATGTCTCAACATTGTTAAGAACAGTAGGCTGTCCGAAAAGTCCCTTTACCGCAGGGAAAGGAGGACGAGGACGAGGCTCACCTCTGTTACCCTCGATAGAGGTCATAAGAGCTGTTTCCTCACCACATACGAACGCGCCAGCGCCGAAACGAATGAACATATCGAAATCAAATCCGGTTCCAAAGATATTCTTTCCGAGAAGTCCGTACTCACGAGCCTGCTTGATAGCAACCTCAAGACGGTGGATAGCGATAGGATACTCCGCTCTTACATATACATAACCCTCGTTAGCTCCGATAGCGTAAGCCGCGATAGCCATAGCCTCGATAACCGCATGGGGGTCACCCTCGAGAATCGAACGGTCCATGAACGCTCCGGGGTCACCCTCGTCGGCGTTACAAGCAACATACTTTGTTACGTTTCCGCGGTTACCCGACGCGAACTTCCACTTAAGACCTGTGGGGAATCCGCCGCCTCCGCGTCCGCGGAGACCGGAATCGAGAATTGTCTGGATAACATCATCGGGAGTCATCTCGGTAAGTACCTTACCAAGAGCGGCATAACCGTCCATTGCTATGTACTCGTCGATGTTCTCGGGGTTGATTACACCGCAGTTACGAAGCGCAACTCTCTTCTGCTTCTTATAGAATGCTGTCTCGGAGAGAGAGGTTGCGTGGTGGGGGTCCTCTGTCTTTGTCTCGTGATAAACGAGTCTCTCAACGGGACGGCCCTTGAGGAGATGCTCCTCAACGATCTCGGGAACATCCTCTAACTTTACACAGCTATAAAACGTTCCTTCGGGATAAATAATCATAATCGGTCCGAGAGCGCAAAGTCCGAAACAACCTGTTCCGACGACCTTTATCTCGTCCTGAAGACCTTTTGCGGCGATTTCTGCATTCATCGCGTCCAGAATCTTAACGCTTCCTGATGAAGTACAACCTGTACCGCCACAAATCAATACATGTGATCTTACCATTTTCTATTTCCTTTCATCAAGTTAAATCTTATTTGATAGCGCCTATTGTGTACTCTGTAACGATTTTGCCACCCTTGAGGTGCTTTTCAACAATTTCTGCCGCTTTATCAGCGTCAAGCTTTACGTAAGTGACCTTTTCCTTGCCTTCCTCGTAAATCTCAACAACGGGCTCATACTGGCATATACCGATACAGCCTGTCTGCGTTACAGTTACCTTATCGGTAAGTCCCGCCTTGTTCACTCCGTCAACAAATGCCGCGAGAACAGGTCTTGCTCCCGCTGCGATTCCGCAGGTAACCATTCCGACAACAACTCTTGTCTGCGCAGCTCCCTCACGAAGATTAACATTACCCTGCATTCTTGCTTTGATAGCAGCAAGTTCCGCCAATGTTTTCATTTTGATTCCTCCGTATATAATCTTATTTTTTGCAATTATTGGTTACTTTTTATCCGACGCTCTTCATACTGCTCACGCAGATAATCGCTCATCCAAGCCATTATCTCGGGCTCCGCGAGAGATATCTCATCTCCCAGAACCGCTTTGAGTTCCGACGTATCAAGACTTACAGTTCCGTCGGGTGTGGTATCCCTGAATACAAAATGTATATCCGGGCTACCCGAAATCAGTATACAAACCGTTGAGACGATATCGCCTACGGGCATAAAATCTATGCTCTTTGTATCAAAGGTAGCCGTCAGAGTTGTTCCGCTTTTACCCTTTTCGGTAGAGGAAACTATCTTCATTTCCCCGCCCGTCTGCTCCGAAGCAAGCTTCAGAAGCGGCAATCCCATTCCGACCTTTCTTGTCGTTCGGGTGGTATAAAAGGGGTCCGTAACTCTTCTCTGTACCTCTTCACTCATTCCGCAGCCGTTATCCTGAACGGTAAATTTCAGCCAACCGTCATCTGACAGTTCAAGCGTTATAAGTATCTTATCCGCTCCCGCCGTAACCGAATTCTTCGTTACGTCTAGTATGTTAAGAGACAGCTCTTTCATTCGGATTATCTGTACTTTGCAAGTATTCCGTCAACGTCAGCCTTGGTGAGCTTACCGTAAACGTCATTGTTTATTGTGATTACGGGAGCAAGTCCGCAAGCGCCTATACATCTTGTAGCCTCAAGCGAAAACTTGCCGTCGGGTGTTGTTGAGCCTGCGGGCAAACCGAGAACCTCAACTATTCTGTCCAAAATGTCGCCGCTTCCCTTTACGTAACAAGCGGTTCCAAGACATACTCCGATAGAGATTTCTCCCTTCGGATTGAGAGCAAACTGGGAGTAGAAGGTAGCAACACCGTATACTTCCTCAAGCGAAGCTCCCGTGTGCTCTGCAATGATTCTCTGTACCTCGATGGGCAGATATCCGTAGATTTCCTGCGCCTTCTGGAGAATGGGCATCATTGCACCGGGCGTACCGCGGAGACTCTCAATTTCAGCGATAAGCCGTTCTTCTTGAGCCTTTGTTCCACGGAACATTACTGTGGTCAAATTCTTTTTCATACCGAAAAAAATCCTCCGTATTTTATTTATTTAATTTATTTGATTAATAAATTACAAAATTTTGTTATCCGCCAATGCTTCAAAAAAGGCTTGGCGTACCCTTGCCGAGCTATAAGGCTCGTCCTCAAGCTCGAAATAGTTCTCCGCCTGTGCTATATCCCACAGGTGATGTGCGTCCGAGCTTACTATCACCGATTTTCCCTCAAGCGAGGGATAATTCGCGAAATACTCACCTACGTTTTTTCCGTCGTTGAATTCGACGAAATTGAAGCCGTATTCTATCGGAACATCTCCAAGAACCGCTATTATACCGTTTGAGGTACGGTCAATATGCGCCGGACGAACGTGAGCGCCGTATGACCTCGCAAGTTCTATTGCTTCTGCCGCCCACAGGTCGGTAGCCGTTATAAGAAGCTTATTCTCCTCGCCTATCTGCTCGTCCTCTCCGTTCAGAATCAACTGATTTCCGAAGATATCGGGGCGATTGGCAATATCGGGAAGATGTCCTTCTATCACTCTGTCAAACTCAAGCGCTTGTTCAAGCTCGGGAAAAAGACACACAAAGTGAACATCCTCCGCGCTGGAGAGCTCCATTCCCGCAATAGGTATCAAACCGTATTTCTTACACGCCTCAAAGAAGGCGGGACAGTTCTTCGCCGTATTGTGGTCGGTAAGCGCCACGATATTCAGTCCGTTCAAAGCCGACATACCCGCTATATTATTAGGCGTCATATCGTCGTCTCCGCAAGGAGAGAGGCAGGAGTGAATATGCAGGTCGTAATAGTACTTATTCATAATTAATTTACAGCAACGCCGATATCTCGGCAGACACCGCAAAGCTATCCTTGGCGCTCTTGAGTATATTAACTCCCTGCGCCTCCGCTCTTTGCAGCACTCCGTCATCGGGTTTTACACCCTCGGCGAGAATGATACAGGCGGGATCAGCAAGTGATGCTACGGCAACTATGTTAAGATTTGACATTATAGTCACCCACGCGTCGCCCGACTCGGCACGTCCCATAACCCAGCTCAAAAGGTCGCCGGTATATCCGCCTGTAACCTCTCTGTCGGGCTCGGGCAAACAAAGTGCCTCGTATCCGTTTTTTTCGCAAAGCTCCTTTACTGTCAAAGCCTATCACCTCATTTTATCAATCAATCATCAGACTCGTGAGCGCTGTATATATCCCTTAACTTGATAAGGCAATCTGTCTCATCCGCCTCGCCCTTGATGATATACTCTGCCAAGGCGTGGCAGTTGGGCGCTCCGCAGGAGCCGCAATCTATCTTGGGAAGGCGCTTATATATCTCTTCAACGGCGGTCATCTGTCTGATAGCAGTCGCCCTATCCGTCGAAATACTCGAGGAGTAGCTATCCTCAATTTCTTTATCAAGCATTATATCGCTCGGAACAAAGTCTTCCGTGTCATCAGCGACTCTGTTTCTCGAAACGGGGAGATATTTTCTCAAGGACCGCAGTCTCGCCTTGGCTATATAGGGATTCTCCACATTAAGCGTTCCGCCGACACATCCGCCGTTACATGCGTTAAGCTCGACGAAATCAAGATTATGTATCGTTCCGCTATCTATCTGGTCAAGAACCTTAATACAGTTCTCTATTCCGTCAGCGGCAAGATATTTATCGGAGAAAAGCGAGGTTGCTTCTCCGCCCGTACCTGCCCAATTGAGACCGATTATTCCTGTTTTGGAGAGCGGCAAGGGATTTTTAACCTCTTTGCGTTTTGCCCTCGTTTTAAAATACATATCGCTGACCGCAAGTGCTCCATTGACCGCGCTCTTGGTAACACCGATAGGATTCTTTATATAGCTGACCTTTGCGGGACAGGGGGAAATAAAGAGGACACATATATCCGAGTCGGTGAGCTCGGGGTGGTCTCTCATCGCTTCTTTTCTCGCAAGGCGCGCCGCGTATTCAATAGGCGGCATAAGCGGAAGCAGATTTTCCGTGAGATACGAGAAACGCAGACTTATCAGTCTTACTATTGCGGGACAAGCCGAGCTTATTATAGGCTTCGGAAGCCCCTCACGCTTCAGATATCTTCTCGTGTACTCCGTAACTATCTCTGCAGCTCTCGACACCTCAACAACAGCGTCAAATCCGCATTCAAGCAGAGCTGTGAGAATCTCATCTATATCGTCAAGCTCCTCAAACTGACCGTAAAAGGCGGGGGCGGGTAAAGCAATTTTATATTTGTATCCCGCGAAATCATCGAGACTGTCAAAAATCGCCTTCTTTGCCTGATACGGGCAAAGTCTTATGCACTCTCCGCAGTCTATACATTTATCCTCTTTTATGGTTGCGTGTCCGTCTCTGACTCTTATAGCCTCGGTGGGACAGCGCTTTATACAATTTGTACAGCCCTTACAGCGTGACACATCCAATGTAACCGAATGCTTCTTTATTGACATTGCGACCTCTTTCCGAGGCGATATTCAGGCGTTGACCGTCATATAAATGGTCGTACCCTTACCTACCTCTGATTCAATTTTCATGCC
>JAFTHJ010000238.1 GCA_017457465.1 Clostridia bacterium
ACTCTGTGGGCATCATTCTGTTGGCATTCGCTATCCCCGTGACGGCTTTATGTCCCACGGCGCAGGTGTACGGCTCGTCAGACATTCTCTCAAACACCATCATCTCACCGCTTACGCTATCCTCACACGCCGCCACAACCGCCGCTCTGCCTATCGCGACAGATTCGCAAAGGTCGGTCGCCGAAGCGATATGCGCCGCGCATCTCTGCGGCAGACTCAATTCTATAGAGCGTACCTTGCACCCAAATTTCTTTTTCACCTCGTCCTCAAGCACTCTACCCGCACCCGCAAGATATTTGTGCCCGAAAACATCGACCGCTCCGCTCTGGTGTCCCTCACCGACATATCTGCCGTCCGCAAATTTCACACCCTCGGATACCGCGACCACCACATTCGGCTTTCGCTCAAGGACTTTTTTTACATCGGACAAAAAGACTTCCATATCAAAATCACGCTCGGGGAAATATACAAGGTCAGCCGACTCTCCGCCCACAAAACGCGCGGCATCCGCCGCCGCGGTGAGCCACCCCGCGTTTCTTCCCATAATCTCAACGACCGTCACCGCGGGAATCTTATACACCGAGCAGTCCCTCACTATCTCGCTGACCGTCGTGGCGATATACTTCGCGGCTGTTCCGTATCCGGGGGTATGGTCTGTCCCAAAAAGGTCGTTATCGATAGTCTTGGGCACTCCCACAACCCGCAGCTCGTAATCCGCACAGCTCATATATTCCGAGAGCTTCGCCACAGTATCCATCGAATCGTTTCCACCGATATAAAAGAAATATCTTATCCCGTATTTTTTCAATATCTCAACAATCCGCTCGTACACCGAATCGTCTGTCCCGAGCGTGGGAAGCTTCTTTCGGCAGCTGCCAAGTGCCGCCGCGGGGGTATGCTCAAGCATACTCAAGCTCTCCTCCGTACCGAAAAGACCGTTCAATGCGACCATATCTTCCTCGAGAAGCCCCTCGATTCCGTTCCTCATTCCGTATAAAGTATCAATACATTCGGATGCAAGAGCTCCTCTTATCACGCCTGAAAGCGTGGCATTTATCGCAGATGTAGGTCCTCCAGACTGACCGACTATGGCATTTCCAATAAGCTTTTTCATTTTTCTCTCCATAACAAAATTCAACGATTGTTCGTTAATATTTTACACCATAAGTCGGATTTTGTCAATAACAAAGACAAACTATTCGTGGATTAAACAGGAAAAGACAACATATTTATGTATTGATATATTTTTTGGAGGTTTATATGTTCGCTTCTATAATTTCTATGTTCTCAAATCTCGTCCATCTTATTCTCGGAATGAACACTCCGCAAAATTTTCCGCCACCGCTCTCGTCAAAGCAGGAGGCGGAATATTTCAAGCTGCTCGAGGGCGGAGACGAGGATGCCAGACAGGAGCTGATATTGCATAATCTTCGTCTGGTCTCCCATATTGTCAGAAAGTATTACGCCTCAAGCAAAAATCAGGAAGACCTTGTGTCTGTCGGAGTTATCGGTCTTGTCAAGGCGGTCGACACATTCAAGATGTCAAACGGAGCGCGGTTTGCCACCTACGCAGCCAAGTGCATACAGAACGAGATTCTGATGTATTTCCGCTCACAGAAAAAATTGAGCGTCGAGGTGTCGCTTAACGAGACGATAGATGTGGACAGAGACGGAAATCCCCTGACCTACATAGATGTGATAAGCTGCGACGAAAGCATCCCCAGTGACGTGGAAAGAAAGATAAATTCCCAACGCGCATTGAGGTACGTAAACACCCTGCTCGATGAAAGAGAAAGACAGATAATCACCCTGCGCTACGGACTCGGCGGAAAAGAGCCGATGACGCAAAGAGAGGTCGCCGCCTCTCTCGGAATCTCCCGTTCATACGTGAGCCGAATAGAAAAGACCGCACTTGATAAGCTCCTCTGCGCATTCAAGGAGATATAAGGGAAGGCTTTGAATGAATATTAAAGTGCGCAAAGCTTTATTCACAAAGTATCACCTCACACGGTTTCCCTGTTTTTTCGGCATATTTTATAACAGACAATGTCCCCCTTGAGCTTCCGTTCCAAAAAACCAGAATTTTATCCGAATACTCGACTATCTCCCTGTTTCTTACAATCGGCGCCGCCCGACCGTAAGTCTCATATTTAGGCAGAATTTCCGTAAGTCTCAATCCCGCTCTTTTTGCATACTCCGCAGCGCAACTATCCACCCCGACGGCGCCGCCCGATACTATTTCCTCCACTTCTTCGGAAATATATTTTTCCAACTCGATATTCGTCAAATTTCTAGAACCCACAACCGCTAATTTCATTCCGCGCCTCGTTTTGAACATATTTTAGATATATTATGTATCTATATTCAACATTTTAACATAAAATAGGTTTAAAGTAAATACATAATAAATTCAAAACGAGGTTATTATGGCTACAAAGAGTTTATCAATAAGAATTGAAGAAGAAATGCTCGACAAATTACATGTAATTGCGGATTACGAGGGAAGAAGCGCCAACAGTCAGATATTAGTGCTTATCAGAGACCTCATCGAAAGCTATGAGGAAAAGCACGGAGAAATAAAAACAGGAAAAAGATAACCCGAAATAAAAGCAACAAATATTTTCTTCAAGAAAATGCACCCCAAAAGCGAAATGCTTTTGGGGTGCTATTCTTCTCTATATAATTCGTCATAGTACCAACGCAGAGGGTTTTCGTCAATATATCGCAAATGTTTCTCATAATCCTGACGGTTACGTATAATGTGGTCATTAGAACGGTATTGCCAAATATTCATACCGTATTCTCTGTTGCAAAACCGTTTAAATGTCGACAAAAAGCGTGCCGGTCCCTACAATTCGAGATAAAATACACCTTCTGTCTTTAGTGCATACCGTCAAAAAAAGAACACCGTTACGGTTATAATCCGCTTCCTTCAATCTGGTGTTTTTTCTCTTTTTTGTTTTATCCATATCCTTTTCTCCATCATACCTCAAAATCGGCAGAAACGGAAATTTCTGCCGATTTTTTGTTGTTATACACACCCGCGAAGCCATGCAGAGAAGCTTTCACTCTCCGCTCTCGATAATATAAAAGGCGTTTTTTATCTCGGATGGGCTATATCCGTACCGCAACAGAGCCGCGAAAAGCTTTTTTCGCCCATTCGCGTCCTCGGGTAATGCTCTGAATTTCTTTTCTATCAGGCTCACACATCTACCCTCGAAATCAACCGCCTCAAGCGAATCTATCGCGCCGCGCACCGCCGCCTCGCAATATCCCTTTTCGTAAAGCGCCGCCGCGATTCGCCGTCTGCCCCAATATTTTCCGACACACCGCTCCGCTTCTCTTTCGGCGTCACTTTCCTCATTTATGTAGCCAAGCTCCTCAAGATATTCCGCCGCCGTCTCCGACACCTCGGGAGAGAATCCCTTGGAGCGAAGCTTGAGTCGCATATTCTTCTTCGAGGAAGCTCCGTACCCCAGAATATTCATTCCCCGCTTCACCGCCGCGCATATGTCGGCGGCGTGTGAAAGCTCGTCAAATCTCTCCTCACTTATCTCGCCCTTCTCGGGACGAAGCTCTGCATACTGCCTTGAGAGCAGAACAAGCTGTCGCTTCTCGGAATGCTCACCGTCAGAGATACACACCGAAAGCAATATCTCCGAGCCGCCGTTAAGCGCGGATACAGAGGTAACGCTGACAGTCATTATTCGTCAGACTCCGTCTTGAGCGTTCTGATATCGAAATCGTCATCGGTATCCTCGTCAAGCTCGAAGGTGTCCTCCGCGGTCTGGATATTGTCCTTCATACTTCTTATCTTGGCGTCAAGCTCGGCAAGTAACTCGGGATTAGCCTCGATAAGCTTACGCACATTGTCCTTACCCTGACCTATTCTCTCGCCGTTATAGGAGAACCACGAGCCGCTCTTCTTTATGATATCGAGCGCGATACAGTAGTCGATAATCTCGCCCGAGCGGGAAATTCCCTTACCGTAAAGAATATCAAACTCCGCAACCTTGAAGGGGGGAGCGACCTTGTTCTTGACTATCTTACATCTTACGTGGTTACCGTAGATATCGCTTCCGTTCTTAAGCTGGTCAGCCTTACGCACATCGATTCTGACAGACGCGTAGAACTTCAGAGCGCGTCCGCCGGGGGTAGTCTCGGGGTTACCGTACATCACTCCGACCTTCTCACGAAGCTGGTTGATAAAGATAACGACCGCATTGCTCTTTGAGATGACAGCCGAGAGCTTTCTCATAGCCTGTGACATAAGTCTTGCCTGAACACCGACCTGCGACTGTCCCATATCGCCCTCTATCTCCTGTCTCGGAACGAGCGCCGCAACCGAGTCGATAACGACGACGTCGATAGCTCCCGAGCGAACGAGCGCCTCGGTGATATCGAGCGCGTCCTCACCGCAGTCGGGCTGGGAGACGAGCAGATTATTTATATCAACTCCGAGAGCCTTGGCATATACAGGGTCGAGCGCGTGTTCGGCGTCGATAAACGCCGCCTCGCCGCCTGTTTTCTGCACCTCGGCGATTATGTGAAGCGCAACCGTAGTCTTACCCGAGGATTCGGGGCCAAAAATCTCGATAATTCTTCCTCTCGGAACACCGCCTATACCAAGGGCGAGGTCGAGCGCGATAGAGCCTGTGCTTACCGCCTGAACCTCAAGGTGAGAATTCTCTCCCAATTTCATAATAGAACCCGCGCCAAAATCCTTCTCAAGCTGGGCTATAGCGGTATTAAGCGCTTTTTTCTTCGCTTCCTTATCGCTGTCTCTCGGAATCATATCAATTTTCTTTTTTGCAGTTGCCATAACGCACCTCTCGTATGTAAAAATTCAGTAATATTACCCATCGGTGACTACATTATACAACCTTACTTTATCTTTGTCAATAGTTTTTTGGAATATTTTTTCTTAAAACGGAAAAATTTATTTATTAGCAGGTTGCTTTTAATTCTGTTTGTAAAAATTAAATTCCGTTTAAAGAAAACAAGCAAGACACCAAGTTTAAATTGCACAAAAATCGGACACCCTATCTTTTTTAGTTTTAAAACGGCGATAGGGGAACTTTAAAAAGTTCCCCTATCGCTATTTCTCTTAAATTCCGCTTTGGTCAATCAAGCGGCGCGTTTACTATCTTCTCAAACTCGTCTCTGTCAAGGAAGGGCGCCATATCGTTTATCGAGGGCGATACTATTCTTCCGTCGGGAAGTACCTTCGACGAGGACTTGGGCGCAAAATTCTGTGTGGGGTCGACCACAACCTCGCAGACCGCGGGGCCGTCGGAGTTGAGAAACTCGTCAAGCACATAGGAAGCCGTCGCCTCACTGTCGGTCTTGTAATAGGGCAGACCGAACGCCTCGGAGAGCTTTCCGAAATCGGGGAAGCAGATTCCGCTGTTTCCGTCAATTCCTATGAAAGGCGGCTTGAACAGATTAGTCTGTGTCTGTCTTATCGAGTGATATCCGTTGTTGTTGATTATAATAAGCTTAAGGTTGAGCTTGTTATACGCAATAGTCGCAAGCTCCTGAAGATTCATCATAACACTTCCGTCGCCGTCAACGCAGATTGTGCGGTAGCTGTTGTCCGCAACCGCAACACCGAGCGCCGCGGGGAGTCCGTATCCCATAGCCGCGCAGCCCGAGTTCGTGAACATTCTCTGTCCCTGCTTTATTTTACCTGCCTGGAAGGTCATAACACAGGCGCTTCCGTTTCCGCAGATTATCTTATCCTTTTCATTAAGACAGTCAAAAAGAGTGTCTATAAAGATGTAGGGATTAATAGGCGCTCCGTCGGGATTGCGATAGCTCTCACAAGCCGCGGGATATTTCTCAACAAGGTCACGGCACCACTTGACAAAGTTCTTATGCTTTGCCACGGGAGTATAATCCTGTGCCAGAAGCGCGTCGATAAAGTCGGACACATCGGCATTTATCGGCATATCGGGGCGAACCGTGGGCTTGACAAGCTCTCTCGGGTCTATATCAACCACTATCTTATACGCATTCTTCGCGAAGTCAAAATGTGTATATCCTATCATTCTTATGTTAAGTCTGCATCCGAGACTCAAAAGCAGGTCGCATTTCTGAACGGCAAAGTTGCCGGGGCGAGTGCCGACCGTTCCGGGCATTCCCGCGAAATAAGGATTATCGGCAGCCACAACATCGTTTGCGTTCCAAGCGGTAACGACGGGTATCTGAAGCTTATCGAGCAGCGCGAGAAGCTTCTCCTCTGCTCCGCCGAGACGAATTCCTGTTCCGACAAGCACGAGAGGTGCCTTCGCAGCGGCTATTTTATCAAGAACAGTTTTCTCTACCTCCTCGGTAACCTTCGGCGTATCCCAAGAGAAGGTCTGCTCGGGTACGAAGTGCTTCAACTCGTCTGTCTCTATCTGCGCTCCCTGAACATCGAGCGGAATATCGAGCCAGACAGGTCCGCCTCTGCCCTCCAGAGCAAGATAATATGCCTTTTCAAGGTGGTACGCGATATCGCGGGGGTCAAGCACCATTACGGCATATTTGGTCATATTCGAAACCGAGCCTACAATATCAAACTCCTGGTCTCCAAGCTGACGAAGACCAAGCTCGGGACAAGCCGCCGTGGTCGTCTCTCTCTTTACCTGACCTGAAAGCACGAACATAGGAATCGAGTCGAGCCAAGCGCCCATAACTCCGGTTATGGCGTTAGTTCCGCCGGGGCCGCTTGTGACGCATACCGCCGCCAGCTTACCCGTCAGTCTCGTATATCCCTCCGCCGCTATAGAGCAAGCCTGCTCGTGGTGGTTGAATATACATCTGATACCCTCCTGATGACCTATCGCGTCATCAAGGTGCATAGCTCCGCCGCCCGTGACCATAAAACAATCGGTAATGCCTTTGTCAACAAGAAACTGCGAAATATAGTTAGAAACCTTAATCTTCATAATCTACCTCCCGTGGGATTTTAAAAAATTATCTCTATAATCCACATACCGGAAAAGCTTGAACAAACTTTTCCGGCATATTTTTTAATCAAAAAATTTAAGCAGGTCGATAGCTCGGTCGACTCCTCCGACAGACTTGACCGTCTTTATATCGTCAAGCGTCTTGAATCCAAATCCGTAGCTGACTCCTATGAAATCGGCTCCTACCGCCTCGGCGCCTATAGCGTCAAGGTCTGTGTCGCCTATCATCACCACTCTGCCGATATCGCTCACTCCGCCGACAGATATACATTTCTCAATGATATCGCGCTTCTTGAGCTTGTTCTCGTGGTCTCCGCCGAACATAATATCGGTGTATTTATCAAACCCGAAATGGCAAAGCAGCTTAACCGCGTAATCCTCTCTCTTGTAGGTTGCCACAGCAGGTTTTATACCTCTGTTACAAAGCTCGGAGAAAACATCGATTATCCCATCGTAAAGCTTTGCCTCAAGCAAGGTCTTCGTGCTGTAATAATTTCTGAAAAGAGTGGCTATATCCTGAAGTATAGAGCCCTCAAGACCGTATACCCTTGCAAAGGAATCCTGCACGGGCGGACCTATAAAGGTGTTCAGCGTCTCCTCGTCGGGCATCTTGTAGCCAAGCTCGTCGATAGTGTATCGGAGCGCCGAGATGACTCCCGCTCTTGTGTCAAGCAGAGTTCCGTCGAGGTCGAAAACAGCTAAATCGTATTTGCTCATACCGACTCTTCCTCGTAATGCGAACTGGTAACAAACTCCACCTTGACCTTATCCTTTATACTTTCAAGGAAGTCCTTGGTGTACTTATTAAGGTAATCCGCCTTTTTCTTTACGAAATCGTATTCCATAGCGCGGTTGTAGTAGTTAGCCGACTTTATCGAATATCCGTCAAATCCCGCAAGTGCTACCTTCTCCACACCGATATCGGCAAGTGTTTTGAGAAGCATCATAAGCGAGTTGTCGATTATCTCGGCATCCTCGTCTATAAGCGTACTGTAATTCAGCTTGAACTCAAACGCTCCCGCGGTCGTCTCGGTGACATTGGAGGTTGCGATAACTCTGTGCTTATCCTTGGCGAACTTCGTCGCGAGTTGAACATATCTCTTTGAGTTGCTCAAAAATACGAAATCCGGCTTTATTCTCTTGGTAAGGAAGTTTATCGAAATAACGACGGGATTTTCTCTATCCATATATTCGATAACCTTTTCTCTCTCGTTTCCGTGCTTGATAGACGCGCCGGGACCGATAAGCAATATCTTCTTTCCGCAAAGCTCACGCGCGAGTGCCTCTCTGTATTCGGTGTCGTTTATCTCGTTCTTCTGATAATCAACATAGAGTCTCTCGATATAGTTCTTATCGTAAAGCAACTTTTTCTCGCCCTCGAGCTTACCGAGAATCTCGTTTATCGAGCTTACCGACAGAGTTCTCTTGTCCATAAGATATGTGACATAATTAGGGTGACAGTCATTCGATGCCGCAAGATAATAGAACATATTATATCCCCAGGTCGTCTGCTGACAGAACTGCGCGATATTCGAGTCTATCGCCTCGAGTATCTGGCTTATCTGATAATTCTTGTCGAGCGACTGGTTCATATGCATAGCCACAAGCTCAATAGGCGCGTTACCCGCACTCTTTCCCATTCCGTATATCGTTCCGTCAACTATCATAAGACGGTTTATCTTCTTGGAAAGCATAGCGATACAGTTCGCGTATCCCATCTGGAAATTGTTGTGCGCGTGATAGCCTATTCCTATCTCGGGGTCAAGATTCTCATTGAGTATCTGGAAATAATACATAAGATTATTTCTGTGCATAAGCCCGTAGGTGTCAACCATAGACACGGCGTAGGGCTTATAGTGATTCGCGAGACGCACAAGGTCGAGCATCTCCTCCTCGTTATAGCTCGTTACAGACACGAGCTGCGCGAACACCTTGTATCCGAGCTTCTTCAGCTCTCCGCAATAAGCCATAGCCTCCTCGCGAAGATGCTTTTTGAAAATAACTCTGATTCCGTCGAGAAAGCTCTCGTCGGCGGGAGTGATATTCTCAAGTCCGCAGGTACCGTAGTCTATCATTCCGACCACCATAGCCTGTTTCTTATCGACGTCTCCGTATATCTTCTCCATACAGTCGGTATTCGGCATTATACTTCTGTCCATATCGAAGGGACGGCGTTCGTCAAGGAAGCCTACCTCAATAATGTCCACTCCCGCGTCGACAAGACGCTCAAATACGCTGACCAGATTATCGTGTCCGAAATTCCAGTCATTGATATAGCCTCCGTCGCGAAGGGTACAATCCAACAGTTTTATCTGTCCCATAAAATCTCCATAATGCCTTTCGGCACTTTCAGGTTTTTTCGGTATCCAATTACGCGTCAAGCGCCGCGATAATCGTCTTTGCCATATAATCTATCATTTCGTCGGTCATTCCGGGGTAAACTCCTACCCAGAAGGTAGAGGTCATAACGCGGTCTGTCGTCGAGAGGTCGCCGATAACTCTGTATCCCTTACCGGCCGCTCTCATCTCATCGAAGCAGGGATGCTTTGTGAGGTTACCCGCGAAGAGCATTCTCGTCTGAACTCCGTGAGCCTCGATATAGGGAACGACCTTCTCTCTGTCAACGCCCTCGCGGCAGGTGATAAGGAAGCCGAACCATGAGGGGTCGGAATTGGGACAAGCCTCGGGAAGTATCAGCTTATCCGAAACGCACTCAAGCGCCGCGCGCAATCTCTTGAAATTCTCTCTGCGGCGAACCACAAACGAGGGGAACTTCTTGAGCTGTGCGCATCCGACTGCAGCCTGCATATCGGTTGCCTTGAGGTTGTATCCGAAGTGTGAGTAAACATACTTGTGGTCGTATCCGAGAGGAAGCTCTCCGTACTGTCTGTCAAAGCGGTGCTTACAGAGGTTGTCGCAGCCCGAAGGACAGATACAGTCTCTTCCCCAGTCTCTCATAGAGCGGATTACCTTTGCGAGAAGCGGATCATTGGTGTAAACCGCGCCTCCCTCTCCCATAGTCATATGGTGAGGAGGATAGAAACTGCTCGTACCGATATCTCCGACAGTACCCGTCTTGTAGGTCACGCCGTCCATAGTGTATTCGGAGCCGAGAGCGTCACAGTTATCCTCAACGAGCCACAGTCCGTGCGCATCGCAGAACTTCTTGACAGCGGCGAGGTCGAAGGGATTTCCAAGGGTGTGAGCTATCATAACAGCCTTGGTCTTCTCGCTCAAAGCTGCCTCAAGCATAGTTACGTCTATATTATACTGGGGTATGGTTATATCAACGAATACGGGAACCGCGCCGTACTGAATCGCGGGAGTTACCGTGGTGGGGAAGCCTGCCGCTACAGTGATTATCTCGTCACCCGGTCTTACCGCTCTTTCTCCGAGCAGGGGGGAGGTAAGAGTCATAAAAGCGAGGAGGTTTGCGGAGGAACCCGAGTTTACGAGACTGCAATGTCTCACTCCGAGATATTTCGCGAACTCCGCCTCAAACTCGTCGGTGTATCTTCCCGACGTGAGCCAGAACTCAAGAGCACTGTCTACAAGGTTGCACATCTCGTCGCTGTCATAAACACGCGAAGCATAAGGGATTCTGTCGCCCTCCTTATATTCGGGCTTTTTGTGGTACTTTTCACAGTACGCCTTTACCTCTTTAAGAATGTTCTCACGCGCTTCGCGCTCATTAATGCCGTTTATCATTGAAAAAATTTCCTTTCATTTTTTTGTCCGTACGCTCCGCGTACAAAAATATCGGCTTTTTACAAAATTAAACATAATGCGACCTGTATCGCATTACAACTATGTTATCACAAAGTAAACTAAAAGTCAAGAGAAAGTGAACATTTTGCTATTTTGTTCCAATAAAACAAAAAAAGGTTGACAGATTTCAAATATTATTTTACAATATTATATGTTTATTATTCGTGTCAGACGAAGAAAATCCCACCGAAAGGTACAAGCCAAACAATGAAGAAAACAGTTTCTCTGATATCCCTTCTGCTCGCGCTGCTCACAGCCCTCGGCGGATTCGGTATCTTTGCCCGAGCGGCAGACGCCGACGGGACCGCTCCGAGCTTTGATTTCTCGGACGGTATGTCCGCCTATCGCGCGGAGCTGACTCCCTCGGAGCTTCTGACTCTCATCTCTCCCGATGCCGAGATAGGCGCAGCGGAGAAAAAATATATAGACACCTACAGCGGATGCTACTTTCTTATAAACGACAGCTTTTCAAACGAAGTAATCCACGCGCTCCGTGACGGCGACAGTCTCTCCGTGTGCGCCGAGGAATACTCCTACACCGCCGCAAACGGCACGTCCGTCCGCTGGATACCCACCGAAGCGAAATACGGCAACGCCGCCGCTCCTCTCACCCTCTCCGAGGACGGAAAATATTATTGCGAATTCACCTATTCCGAGGAATCGACTCACTTCTCGGTCGAATATTCCTGCGAGATAAAGCTCCCCGCCGAGAGCGCGAATTACCTTCTCAACTTCGCCTACAGAGAGGCAGAGCGAGGCATAGCTCTCGAGGAGGAATATTCCTCGGTAATGAGCGATTATCTCGAGCGGTTCCGCAAATACGAGGAGGGCATTGCCGCGCTTGAGCGCTACGAGAGTGATATGGAGGCATACGCCGAATATCTCGTTTTGCGTGAGCTTTACGAGGAGGACCTTGCCGAATACACCGAATATCTCGCCGAGCTTACCGAATACGAGCGCAAACAGGCGGAGTACGAAAAATATCTCAAAGATTACAATAAATACCTTGCCGACAAAGCGGAGTATGACAGAATATATTCCGAAAATATCGGTTCAATGGACGAATATCTGGCATACTACGAGCAGCTCAACAGGATACGCTCAAGCATGTACGCCATCGAGAACATATACACAAAGCCGCGTGACGGTCTCGGCTCACTCTACAAGGCTCTGCAAAACAAGGAGCTTGTGGCAATGTTCGAGAAATACAAGGATGAGCTTACCGTATACGGCATAGACCCAAAGACGATAGACGAGCTTTCGGAGGTCGCCGACGACCTCAACCAGATGCTCAAAAGCTATAATTTTGCCAGAAACACCTCGGAGGAGCTGGCGTTCGAATTCTACTGCAAGTATTATTCCGAGATAACATATAAGTTCAATTATCTTTATGACAGTATGATGAAGATAATGACACCCACGATTTTCAACCACATCTGCATAATGGTCAACAGCGAATATGACGCCGAGATGGCGCAATACAAAAAGTGGCGTATAACCAATGTACTGGCGCATATATACCTCGTAAGCAGATGCCTCGACGATACCGAGTCGGCGGCGGGAGCTTGGCATTTCTATGATTATGAAAGAAATGAGCATACCTACTATTTTCCCGAGCTTCTCACCCCCAAGGTGACGATTTCCGACACCAACGCGGCATCCCCCGAGGGCTTGAGTTGGCCCGACAATCCCCCGGATTTCACTCTCCCTCCTATTCCGACGGAGCCCGAGAATGTCTCGAAGCATCTCGCTCCCGCCGAGATGGATGAGCCAAAGGAGCCTGTCGCGCTCGACGAGCCCGTATATCCCGGTGAGCCGATATATCCGGGAGAGCCCCCCACGGGACTTGAGGATATCGTAAAGACCTCGGATATAGTATCGGCGCTCAAGGACGGAGTCATTCAGATGCGCGACGAGCTGACAGAGGATACCGTGTTGAGCTTCACTCATACCGTAGAAAAGCTTGTATCCCCCGACGGATATCCCGTTATGACGGTATACGCGCACGATAAGACGACCGTTCTGAAGGAATGTATCGTCGAATCGGCAGATGACATCACCTATCCCGCCGAAGCTCCCGAAAGAGCCTCGGACAAGAGATATAATTACACATTTCTCGGTTGGTCTGCCTCGCCTGACGAACTGATTTCTCCGAGTGTCAACGATATTATTTTCTCACAAAAGGACTTTTGTATCTATGCGGCATACGCCGTTGAGAACAGACTGTATAATGTAACTTGGATATGCGCCGACGGAGAGTTCACCGTCGGATATAAATACGGCGAAACACCCACCTTTGAGGGCAATACCGAAAAAGCCCCCACAAGCACACAGGTATTTACCTTTGAGGGCTGGTCTCCCCTGCCCGAGCCCATCACCGCTGACGCGGTATACACCGCGGAATATTCCGAGAGCGAAAGGAAATATTCCGCCGTCTGGAACTGGCACGGAAAGACCTTGACTACCTATCACTCCTTTGAGGATATTCCGACCGCTCCGCAGGTAGCGCCCTATTATATATCGGGCTGTGAGCTGTTTGAATTCAGCGGCTGGAGCGTTGATACAAGTAAGCCGATAACGGAAAATACGGTATACAATGCCGTATATGAAAAAAAGACCTTGGTTAGCTCGACCGACGGAGAGGTTCAGCTCTCGGCGCATTCGGGATTTTATCGTGTAACTATCTCCTCAAGCTCGGCGGATATCGAAAATCTTCTCGCTCTCGCGGCTGCCGAGGGCAAGAGAGTCGAGCTGAATTTTGAGAACGCCATTCTGTCATTCGACAAAAGCTCGGTAAGCGCCCTCGCCTCGGCGGGAGCAAAGAGCTTCAGCGTCGAATATACGCTTGATGGCGGACTCGGAGAGTGTACGCTTAAGGTACAGAACGCAAAAGGCAAAAACTTGAGCGCCTCGGGAGAGATGCGGTTGAGAATACCCTATTCTTCCGCGCTTCCGAACAACTTCCTTGTGTTCGAAATGATAAAGAGCGCAAAAAAGGAAACACCGCACACCTTTGCCGACGGATACCTCACATTCCCCGTAAAGGGCTCGTCAAGCTTTGTTTTCACTCGACTTTACAGTATCACTTTCGCCGAAAGTGAGCACGGCGGAACGCTTATCGACGGATACCTCCACGAAGCGGGAGACAAAATATCCCCCTGTTCTACCCCGAGAGAGGATATAAGCTCGGAAAAATTACCGTCACACGCGCCGATAACGGTGTCTCAACGATTATCGACAGCTTTGAGGGATTCGTTATGCCCGAGTCTGACATCACCGTTACGGTAAGCTTTGAGCGAATACAGTTCACCGTTGAATTCGTGGTAAACGGAGAGGTGATAAGCTCGGAGAAATATTACCTCGGAGATATCCCGACGGTACCCGATGTCCCCGCGGAATACGAGGAAAACGGATACAGATATGTCTTTGCGGGTTGGTCCTCGACCGTAGCCGCGGTCACGCACGACACCGTTTATTACGCGAAATACAATAGCTTCCTCATAGATATGGAATCCTCGGGACAGCAGACAGGCGACGAGCTGGGCGCGTTCATAAAATTCACTGTCATTCCGATAGCTGCGATAGTGATTATTGTTGCCGCGCTGACGGTTCTTCTGATTGTCTATCTGCGCAAAAAAGGTAAAATCAAGAAAAAACCGAATAAAAAAGTAAAAAGCACTAAAAAGTAAAGGAAATTAAGCGCTATGCGTTATGATGCGATTATGTTTGACCTCGACGGAACTCTGCTGCCAATGGACAACGACGAATTCACAAAAGGTTATCTCTATATGCTATCAAAGAGCGTGGCTCACCTCGGATATACCGCCGAGACTCTGATTCCCGCAATGTGGAAGGGCGTCAGCGCTATGGTCAGAAACACGGGCGAACGACTCAATTCCGAGCTATTCTGGGAGGTCTTCTCGAATTTGCTCAACAAAGAGTGCTACGACCATATACCCGAGTTTGATAAATTTTACAAAACCGAGTTTGCCCAAGCCGTGAGATTTTCACAGCCTACACCCCTCGCGCCCCGCGCGGTGGAGTTGGCGAAATCTCACGCCGACAAGGTCGTCCTCGCGACAAACCCGTTCTTCCCTCTTGTGGCAGTTGAGGCAAGACTCGGCTGGACGGGTGCGAAAGCCGAGGATTTTGACCTTATCACTCATTACGATAACTCAAAATTCTGTAAGCCGAATCCCGCCTACTATGGTGAGATTTGCGAAAAGCTCGGACTTAATCCGAAAAACTGCCTTATGATAGGCAACAACGCCGACGAGGATATCAGAGCCGCTCAAGCGGTCGGAATGTCAACATTCCTCGTCACCGACTGCCTTATCTGCGACGGCGACCTGCCAGACACACCCAAAGGAAGCTTTAAAGAGCTTATTGAGTTTTTGGGGTGAGATGATGCGAGGGGGACTTTTGAAAAAGTCCCCCTATCGTTTTTTTGTTTTAGGACCGTCGGGGACGCCGGTCCCTACAAGGTTTGGTGTGATTTGTTCATATATTTATACCCCAACGGCAGGGTAATATTAAAAAACAAAGGCTTCCCCTTGAGGGGAAGCTGTCACTGTTAGGTGACTGATGAGGTGTCCTTAACGAAAGGTTACTCCTCATCCACCACTTCGTGGTCCCACTTCTCCCACAGGAGAAGGCTTTTTATATTCATTCGCATATCTTCACCCCAACCGCAGGGCGATAATTTTCAATCTTACCTGTAGGGACCGGCGTCCCCGACAGTCCGAAAACCCAAAATCAAAAATAATAAAATGGGTTAGCCCATCCCTGATTTAAAGTTTTTGAAGGGAGCGCGAGGGGGACTTTTGCAAAAGTCCCCCTCGCCTTATCGCGGTCTTATTATTCCTCGACTCCGTCGATGACCTTAAGGTCGTCCTCGGAGACGATACATTCAAATGTTTCTCCGCAAGCGGGGCAGATGAGGTCTTCGGGGTCTATGCTTTCATCGAAGCAAACGGTCTCTCCGCAGGAGGGACACTCAATCTCGAAATACTCGTCCTCATCACAGTCACAATCGCAAAGGTCGCACTCGCCATCGCAATCGTCAAAATCGTCATACTCATCCTCGTCGTCCTCGCAGAGGCACTCCTCAACATCTCCGAGGTCCTCGTCTATCTCCTCGATATAATCGTTCAGATATTCGATGTCCTCCTCCATATCGGAGACTGTCTGCGCCATATCGCTAACAAGGTCAAGCAGAGCGGCAATAACCTTGCCCTCTTTTGTTTTGCCGTCTATCTCAAGGCCCTCTGCGAGTCCCTTGATATAAGCTGCCTTTTCGTTAAGTGTCATAAGGCACCTCCGATTAAACTCTGGAGAGATATTCGCCTGTTCTGGTGTCTATCTTCAGCGTGTCACCCTCGTTTACAAAGAGCGGAACCTTGATAACAGCGCCTGTCTCAAGCGTTGCGGGTTTGAGGGTATTTGTTGCGGTGTTACCTGCAAAACCGGGGTCGGTTGCGGTTACAACAAGCTCAACAAACGTGGGAGGCTCAACGTCAAATACGTTACCCTTGTAAGAAACTATCTTACAGAGCATCTCCTCTTTTACAAACTTAAAGTTCTCGGGAAGCTTATCGCTGTTGAGAGGGAGCATATCAAATGTCTCCATATCCATAAAGTAATACAGGTCTCCGTCATTGTAGGAGTACTGCATTTCCTTTCTCTCAATGTAAGCGTTCTCAAACTTATCCGTGGGGCTGAAAGTTCTCTCGATAACAGCTCCCGTGATAACGTTCTTTATTTTTGTGCGTACAAACGCAGCTCCCTTTCCGGGCTTTACGTGCTGGAATTCAATAACCTGATATACACTTCCGTCCATATCAAAGGTTATACCGTTCTTAAAATCGCCGGCTACTACCATTTTTATTTACCTCCAAAAGTAATTTTCGCTCTGCATATCCTTAATATGCATTAAAATACATTTTATTTTACTACATTTTTGCCACAATTGCAAGTACTTTTTTCAAAAAAACATATTTTATTGCCGATATATTGAAAAAACAGGCAAATATCTTCCACGCACACGCATCGAGCGGCAATAAAAGAGCCAAAACCCTTGACAAAAAGTTTATTCTATATTATAATAAACTATATATATCCATTTTTAAATAATTTGGCGAGGAACTGTAAAATGATAAGAAGTATGACGGCTTTCGGCAGAGCGAGAGCCACGGTGGACGGAAAGGATATAACTGTCGAGATAAAGTCGGTCAACAACCGATTCTTCGATTGCTCGGTCAAGCTTCCGAGAGCCTTCTCCTTCCTTGAGGAAAGAATAAAGCCTTATCTCCAGTCGCACTCGGTAGCGAGAGGAAAGGTCGACGTTTTCATATCAATTGACGTGATAGACTCCCCCGAGGCGAATATCTCGATTGACGAGGGATATGCCGCAAAATATATCGAAGCGCTCCGCAGTCTCGGAGAAAAATTTGCTCTGCGAGACGACATTTCGGTTATGTCGGTTGCGCAAAACCGCGATATTTTCATTCAGACCAAGCCCGATGACGATATTGAAAAGGACTGGTTGGCGCTTTCGGAAGTCCTTGACCTTGCGATAGAAAAATTCATAGCGGCAAGAGAGCGCGAGGGACAGAACATAGAGAGCGACCTTGTCGGAAAGATAGAAGCTATCGGCGGCTATGTCAACGAGATAGAGGAGCTTTCAAAGAACGACACCGAGAGCTACAGACAGAAGCTCGAGGGTAAGCTGCGCGAGATGCTCTCGGACAACAGAATAGTATTTGACGAAAACAGAATACTCACCGAGTGCGCTATTTTCGCGGATAAAATAGCTATCGACGAGGAGCTTGTCCGTCTGCGTTCGCATTTTGACGGCTTCCGTACGATACTCGAATCCAATGAGCCTGTGGGCAGAAGACTCGACTTCCTTGTTCAGGAGCTGAACAGAGAGATAAACACGATAGGCTCGAAATCCGCAAATTCCGAGATAACCCGCCGAGTCGTCGACGTCAAGTGCGAGATAGAAAAAATAAGAGAACAGATACAGAATATCGAGTAAAAACCGAGGAAAGAGAAATGAAATTCATAAATATCGGCTTTGGAAATATGGTGGCGTCCGACAGAGTCATAACGATAGTCAGCCCCGATTCGGCACCCATCAAGCGTCTGATTCAGGACGCTAAAGATGCGGGTAGAGTCATAGACGTATCCTGCGGCAGACGCACACGCGCTGTCATAATCACCGACAGTGAGCACGTTATCCTCTCGGCGATTCAGGCGGAGACGATAGCCAACAGACTTGACAGCGAGATAGACGGCGAGGATATAGAGGAATAAATAGCTTTCTGTGTAACATAGGGGGAAATATGAGCCTAAAAAAAGCTTTTACCGTTCTGTTGTCAGCCGTTCTCTGTACCACCCTCGCTTCCTGCTCCCCGTCAAACGAGGATAAGGAAATAAACGGAACAACATCGCACACGTCAGACAGCTCAACAGTCACCTCGAGCGGTGTAAGCTTCCCCATTGAGGTGATTAAGGACGGCAAAACAAAATATACCATAGTATATTCAACCGAGCAGGGCGATTACGCCCACGCGGCGGCAAACGAGTTGAGCAAACAAATATTCGATGCGACAGGCGTAAGTGTTTTCATTGAAGAAGACAGATTTTCAAACTCGGAATACGAGATAGTTCTCGGAAAAACCGACAGAGAGGGAGATGAGATTCCCTTTCTGCGCCACGAGCACAACTGGCTCGAAAAGCCCATCTTCGTCGAGTATTACGAAAACCGACTTCTGATAACCGCAAAGGATGATTTCTCTCTTTGCTACAATATAGACAGACTCGCCGCCCTATGGACTGCGGAATACCGTGACGGTATTCTCGGCGCTGACAACGAAATCTGCGACACCCTGATGACCGAGACGCCCAAAGCTTCGAATGACCTATCTATAATGTCGCACAACGTATACTACAAGAATATGCAGCAAAGAAAGGGACTTGTCGCGCAAGAACTCGCGTATTTCTCCCCCGACCTTATCGGGCTTCAGGAGGCAACTCCCGAATGGATGACCTTTCTCGACTCAACTCTTACGGAATACGGCAGAATAGGAGTCAGCCGAGCCGCCAACGGAAACGGCGAATACAACCCGATTTTTTACAAGAAAGACAAGTTTGAGCTTCTGGATTCTGGAACCTTCTGGTTGAGCAAAACTCCAAGCGTCCCAGGCTCCCGCTTTGACGGAGCGAACAACGACAGAATAGCCACGTGGGGACTCTTTCAGATAAAGCAGAGCGGCAAAAAGCTTCTTCTGCTGAATACACATCTTGACACCGCGGGAGAGAATATAAGGACTCTTGAGCTTGACCTTATCTTTGATTTTCTCTCGGATTACGACAGGTATCCGATATATATGACGGGAGATTTCAATTTCCAGCTCACCTTTGACACCTATGAAAAAACCAATGAGCTTTTTCACAGCTGCCACGACATCGCGAAAATAAATATCAGTAAGGACGTTCCCACATTTAACGCCTGGGGGGACAGAACCGCAACGGGAGACTACATCTTTGCCAACAAGGATTCCGAGCACGAGGTCATTCTTTACAGAGTAATAAATGAGAGACGCTTCGGGGATTTCACCTTTGACGAATTTATCTCCGACCACTATGCGGTTTATGTAAAAATACGGATAACATAATCTTTCAAAGAGGTAAAAATGAAAAAAGGACTAATGCTTATTATTTCGGGACCCGCGGGAAGCGGCAAGGGCACTGTAAACCGCCATCTTCTCGCGACGGGAGACTTTGTCTATTCGATATCTGCGACCACGAGAGCGCCGCGCCCCGAGGACACAGACGGAGTGACCTATCACTTCATCTCAAGAGAGGAGTTCATCTCTCGAATAGAATCGGGCGGTATGCTTGAATACACCGAATACTGCGGAAACTTCTACGGCACCCCCAGAAAGGAAGCAGAGGCTGTGCTTGAGAGCGGCAAAAATCTCATTCTTGAGATAGAGGTCGACGGAGCGCGGCAGATAAAGGAAAAATATCCCGAAGCAATACTTATTATGCTTCTCCCGCCCTCATTCAAGGTTCAGGAGAGCAGACTCCGCGGCAGAGGAACAGAACCCGAGGAAAAGATACTCGAGCGACTTGCCAGAACAAAAGAGGAGCTTCGCTTTGTCGACTCCTACGACTACGTGGTATATAACTACGACGGCTGCGACAGAGAGGCGGCGGATAAGATACTCGCTATCGTATCGGCTAAAAATTCCTCGCTTCCGAGAAATCCGTCGGTTATGGAAAAATATTTTGAGGCTTGAGGTCCCCGATTATACACCGAGGACTTTGACGATAATAAATAGTAAACAAATTAACTTTAATACATTTTTAAGGAGAAACCAAATGATTTACCCAACCATCACAGAACTCACCAAGGACGAATTCAACCGCTATGAACTTGCTCTCGCTACCGCTAAATGCGCTCGTATGATAACAGACGAGTACGTAAAGCAGAGAGAGGCTGCAGAGAAGGCATCTACAGGCAACAAGGAAGCCGACAGAAACCTTATGAACGCAATCAATAAGGAATACCGCGACGAGAAGGCGGTCAAAAACGCCATCAACCGCATCCACAAGGGTGAATACACACTTGTCAGAAAAGAGGAGGACGAGTCCGCGGCAGAGGCTGTTGACGAGTCGGTTGACGCTGAATAATTAAGATAAAAACGAATTTTTGAAGGAGGTCGGCTATGCTCTTTGAATACGCCGGTGTACACCTGCTTGACAATCCGTTTTTCCTCGATAATAATTACGATTACTACATCCCGTCAGAGCTTCGCGGAAGCATACGCCGCGGAATGCTCGTAACCGTCCCTTTCGGCAACGCCAACAGAAAATCTCTTGCGGTGGTGACCGATTTGCGGACGGAGCCGCTTGTTTCGGGAATAGACTGCAAACCGATATTCTCGCTTTGCAACGATAATATCGCGCTTTCCGAGGAGCTGTTGGGACTCGCCTTCTTTGTGAAGGAACAGACTCTCTGCACCCTCGGAGAGGCGGTTCGCGCTATCGTTCCCGCCTCGGTCATCTCACGTCTTGCCGAGGTATACAGTATAGCTCCCGAATTCGACGGCAACACAAAAGAACTCGACGCACCGACGCTTCTTATTTGCGAATATATTCGTAAAAGAGGAAGCGTCCGATTTGATTTACTCAAAAACAAATTCGGCTCGGAGACAGAGGTGTCATTGAGAAAATTGCGCGAGGCGGGACTCGTTCTGCGCAATTTTGAGATAAAGGATAAAGAGGGGAAAAACGAAAGCTGTTACGCTCTCAATATACCCAAAGAGGACGCGGAAGGAATATGCACTGGGGCGGATAAGCAATACCGTCTGCGCTCGGCTATGCACCTCGAAATTGTCAGAATCCTCTTGCTCTCCGAGGAGCCTGTGGGCGAGGGGGAGCTGATGTCGCAGAGCGGCGCCTCACACGCGCAGATAAAGGCTCTGGTCGACAAGGGTATCGCTAAAAGGATACTTCGGAAAATAGACAGAGCGGCGATAGAGGAATATATCGGAGAGCCCAAAGAGATAGAGCTTAACGATGAACAGAGCGCCGCGCTTGATAAGCTAAACTCGCTTATCGACACAGGCGAGGCTCGTGCCGCCCTGCTTCACGGAATCACGGGAAGCGGAAAGACCTGTGTTATGATGAAGCTCATAGACAGAGTCCTGTCCGACGGCAAGGGAGTTATCGTGCTTCTGCCCGAGATATCCCTCACCCCGCAGACGCTGGGGCTTTTCTGCTCACGCTACGGAAACCGAGTGGCTGTAATACACTCGGCGCTCTCGGCGGGTGAGCGCTTTGATACCTACAACAAAATAAAGAGCGGTGAGGCTGACGTCGTCATAGGAACGCGTTCCGCCGTTTTCGCTCCGCTCCCGCGCCTCGGACTTATAATCATAGACGAGGAACAGGAGCATACCTATAAATCGGATATGAACCCCAAATACCACGCGCGGGACATCGCGAGATACCGTTGCGCCCACAACAAGGCGCTTATGCTTCTCGCCTCGGCAACTCCCTCTCTGGAGAGCTACAGAAAGGCGGAGGAGGGCAAGTATTCGCTCATAAAGCTCACAAAACGCTTTGGAGAGGCAAAGCTTCCGCGAGTAACGGTATACGATATGCGCCCCGAGGCGCAGGCGGGAAATCTCTCGCCGCTCGGCTCCCTGCTCTGCCGCAGATTGGTGGAGAATAAAAAGAGCGGAGGACAGTCGATTCTCTTTCTGAACAGGCGTGGATACAACAACTTCTTGAGCTGCCGCTCCTGCGGTGAGGCGATAAAGTGCCCAGTGTGCAGTGTCTCAATGACCTATCACACGATTGGAAACTCCTATGACCGCGGTGAGCTTCGCTGCCATTGGTGCGGCAGAAGACTTCCTCTGCCCGAGGTCTGCCCGTCCTGTCAGAGTCCGCACCTTGCCCGTATGGGCTACGGTACACAGAGAATAGAGCAAGAGCTTTCCGCTCTTCTTCCTGACGCGTCGATACTGCGAATGGATACCGACACCGCCTCGACCAAACACGCGTACGAGGATATGCTCGGCAACTTCAAGAGACACGAGTCCGACGTTCTTCTCGGAACACAGATGGTCACAAAGGGACACGACTTCCCCGACGTGACACTCGTTGGCGTTCTTCTCGCCGATTCCTCGCTCTATCTTGACGACTACAGAGCGAATGAGCGAACCTTCGCGATGATAACGCAGGTCGTGGGCAGAGCGGGACGCGCAAGTAAGTCGGGAGAGGCGATAATCCAGACAAACAACCCCGACCACGAATGTATCAGACTCGCCTGCGCGCAGGATTACGAGGCATTTTATAAGAGTGAGATAAGAATGAGACGGCTTCTCGTGTTTCCGCCATTCTGCGATATCGCGATGCTCACGCTCACGTCAGCCGACGAAAGAGAGCTGCTCCGAGCGTCGGGCGTACTCGCGAATATGATAAAGGAGCTGTCCGAGGGAGAATACAGCGACACGCCTATGCTTTTCTTCGGGCCCTTTGAGGCTCCGGTATACAAGGTAGAGAACAGATACCGTATGCGGATAATCGCAAAGTGTAAGCTGAATCGGCGCTCCCGACTCTTTTTCGCGGATATACTGACAAGATTTTCTCGCTCGGGAAGCAAAAAGCTCTCACTCTCAATAGATTTCAACCCGTCAAATTTATAAAAACATAAAAAGATTAATAAAGGATTCGGATTATGGCAAAATTAAAAATTGTAAAGGTCGGCGACGATATACTTCGAAAGGTCTGCCGTCCCGTAGATAAAATAACCCCCAGAATACTCACGCTTCTCGATGATATGGTAGAGACTATGCACGCCGCAAACGGTTGCGGTCTTGCCGCTCCGCAGGTCGGGATTCTCCGCCGCATAGCGGTCGTTCAGGTCGAGGAGGACGGCGAGATATTCGAGCTTATCAACCCCAAAATAATCGCGTACTCGGGAACACAGGAGGACGAGGAGGGCTGTCTTTCGGTGCCGGGTAAGCAAGGAACCGTCGTACGCCCGATGCACGTCACGGTAAGAGCGCTCAACCGCCACGGTGAGACCGTCGATATCACCGCGTCCGAGCTTCTCGCCCGTGCTTTCTGCCACGAGATAGACCATCTCGACGGAAAGCTCTATATCGATATCGCAAAAAACATCAGACACATCTGACATTCGCGAGGTAAGGCTATGAAGATTCTGTTTATGGGAACGCCCGATTTCGCGGTATTCTCGCTTGACGCGCTCTGCCGCGCGGGATACGATATCGCGGGTGTAATAACCCAACCCGACAAGCCAAAGGGCAGAGGCTACACCCTCACTCCCCCGCCCGTAAAGGTATACGCCGAGGAAAGAGGCATACCCGTATGGCAGCCGCAAACACTTAAGGACGAGAGCTTTATTCAGCTTCTTGACGGTATTGCTCCCGAGCTTATCGTCGTCGTGGCTTACGGAAAGATTCTGCCCGAGAGTGTTATCAGATACCCGAAATACGGCTGTGTGAACGTCCACGGCTCTCTGCTCCCCGAATACAGAGGAGCGGCACCTATGCAAAGAGCGATAATCGAC
>JAFTHJ010000239.1 GCA_017457465.1 Clostridia bacterium
ATTCGGCTGCGGGGTGGAGATATAATCCTTAAAGCGCCCTGGGATAGACTTGAACATCTCGTGTATAAGTCCGAGCGCCGTATAACACTCAAGCTCTGTATCCACTATAATGCGGAGCGCGTAAAAGTCGTATATCTCGTCAAAGCTCTTGTTCTGGTTATACATCTTGCGATATATACTGTAAACCGACTTTATTCTTCCCTCAAGCGTGAAATTTATATCGTTCTCACGAAGCTTTGCGTTTACCGTGCTTCTGACATTCTCGATAAATCCGAGGTTTTCCCCGTATTTTTCCTCTATATATTCCTGTATCTCCTCGTATCCTATCGGGTCAAGATAGGAAAGTCCGAGATTCTCAAGCTCGTGCTTTATCTTCTGCATACCGAGTCTGTGAGCCAAAGGCGCATAGACCTGCATAGTCTCAAGTGCCGTGGAGCGCCGTTTCGCGTCCGACTTGACTCCGAGTGTGCGCATATTATGAAGTCTGTCACAGAGCTTTATGAAAATAACTCTGACGTCCTTCGACATAGCGAGAAGCATTTTTCTTATATTCTCGATATGCGCTTCCTCTTTGTCCTCGATATTGAGCTGAACCAGCTTCGTAAGTCCGTCAACGAGCATTGCAACCGTGCGACCGAACTGCGCTTCTATAGCCTTCAGGTCGGTTTTCTCGGAGCAGTCCTCAACAGTGTCGTGAAGCAGAGCCGCGCAAATAGAGTCCGTGTCAAGCTCAAGCCCCGCGACTATCTCGGCAACCGCGACAGGGTGCGAAATATAAGGCTCTCCGCTCACGCGGAACTGTCCCTCGTGAAGCGATTTGGCGTATTCGTAGGCACGGGTTATCATATCAAGGTCGTATTTCTTACCCGTCGCCGATAAAATATTCAGTAATCTTTTAATATCCGTACTGGATTCTGTTGGCATATAAGTCCTCCTCTCCGACGGACGAGCTTATTTGGCTCTGTCGGAGCATCTGCTTTTCAGCTTTTTAAGTATCGACGATTTATCTATACTCGTCTTTGCCGCGTTGAAGAATATCTCAAACTTAAAAATATCGTCTCCGATATCCTCCACACTGCATATTTTAAGCTCATTCATTATTCGGAGTATGTACTTGAGCTTGATATAATTTATTTCGGGACGGTCATAGGAGTTCACAAGCTTAATAAGCGTTTTGCAGTCAAGCACACTCATTCCCGCTCTGAATTCCTTGCGGAGAACGGTGTAGACCGCGGCAAAATCATCTCTTGTGGGAATAACGTCCTCCTCGGGCGTATACATAGCTCCGCCGCATATCTCCTCATATCTCTTTCTGCCGTCACTGACAGTCTTCGTATAGCTCTCGGAAAGTCTTGCGTCCTGAACTATCATCTGCACCGACTTGACATTTTTATAGTCGTTTATGTCGACATTGAACAACAGGTCTATTCTATCACCCGCCTCAAAGCCAAGCTCCGACGCAGAGACTCCGAAATACATTCCGCTCACAGAGATTCCGTCCTTCTCCAAAATAAGCTTCGTGTGTTTTCCGCCGCCGAGCTGCATAACTCTTTGAACCGTCACATCCTTCATCACAAATAGAGGCGTGGGATTACCGACACCAAACGGCTCAAGCCGCAACAGTTCCTCCGCGAGAGACATCGTGAGCTGTCTCATATTCAACTCACAATCCGCCTCGACCTTTATCTTATAAAGCTCGTCTGTGAGATTTTCAGCCGCGTATTCATTTATTCTGCGCTTGAATTCCTCAATATTGCCTCTCTTGACGGTAAGTCCCGCCGCAAGCTCGTGTCCGCCGTACTTCTCAAGCACGTCCTCGCAATAATTGAGCGCACCCACAAGATTCATTCCCTTGACGCTTCTGCCAGAGCCCTTTCCGAGGTCGTTTGCGTCAGGCTCTCCGCTCATAGCACCCTTGAAGGATATAAGGATAGAGGGAAGCCCGTATTTCTCGGTAATTCTTGAGGAAACTATTCCTATAATTCCCTGCTGCCAGTCGTCATTCTGAAGAACGATAACCGTATCCCGCTCGAAGTTATGCTCATTTTCAATGATATCATAAGCCTCCTCGGCTATCTTGTTTTCCTCGGTCTGTCTGCGCTTGTTTATCTCACAAAGCTCCGCAGCGAGAGCCTCGGCTCTTTTTTCATCGTTCTCAAGCAAGAGATTTACCGCGATTATGGAATCGCTTATTCTCCCCGCGGCATTTATTCTCGGGGCTATTCCGAATCCGATAAAGCCCGAGGATATCTTCCTTTTTTTGGGCGCCGCTTTTGAGTCCGCCCTTGCGGGACTTGCCGCCTCCATAAGCGCCGCCAAGCCCTGTCTCTTTGTGTTTTCAAGCAATTTGAGTCCCATGCTGACAATAAGACGGTTCTCGTCTGTTATCGGCATCACGTCGGCGATAGTTCCGATAGCCGCAAGGTCCGCGTATTCTCCGCAAACTCTGCTGACTCCCTCAAGCACCGACACGCCTCTGCTTCGGCAAACCGTCATCTCAAGAGCACAGACAAGCTTGAACACAACTCCCACTCCCGCGAGTTCACAGAAGGGATAGGTCCCATCAAGCCTGTGTGGATTAACCACCGCACACGCCGCGGGAAGCTCCTCTCTGCACTCGTGGTGGTCGGTGACCACAACATCTATACCCATATCCGCCGCGTGGAGTATCTCCTCATACGCGGTGATTCCCGTATCAACGGTTATTATAAGAGTAACCCCCTGCTCCGCGAGTATATCAACTGCCGCAGAGGACATTCCGTACCCCTCTCCGTCACGCTTCGGTATCTTTATTATGACCTGTGCGCCAAGCGAGGTGAGATAGAGGTAAAGTAAGCTGACAGAGGTAACTCCGTCAACGTCGTAATCTCCGTATATACATATCTTTTCGTTTTCGTCGACCGCCCTCATTATTCTGGCGACGGCGGCATCCATATCATTGAGAAGAAACGGGTCGTGAAAATCCTCGGTCTCAAAGCGCAGAAACCTTTCGGCATCCCGCGCGTTTGCGTATCCCCTGTTCTTAAGAAGAACCGCGAATATGTCCGAAACTCCGAGAGCCGACGCGATAGCATCTATCTCTCTGTCGCTCTGTGCCCCATCCCATACGTATTTTTCGCTCCAAATCTTCTCTCTTTTCGTACTGCTCATAAAAATATATTAATTGCCTTTCTTAATTTATCATCTCCGTGGCGCGTATCTCTCCATTACAGCGAGTGCCGAACGCAATCCGTCGACCGCCGAGCTCGTTATGCCTCCCGCATATCCCGCACCCTCTCCGCAAGGATAGACCTGCGCGTGACCGAGCGCCGTCATCTGCTCTGTGCGAAGTATTCTCACAGGAGAAGATGTTCTCGTCTCGACTCCCGTAAGCACCGCGCTCTCCGAGGCAAAGCCCGAGAGCTTTCGGTCAAAGGAAGCAAAGCCGCGGCGAAGCCCCTCACTCACAAAGTCGGGCAAAAGAGTATCTACTCTGCAAAGCGCTACCTTTCCATCTCTGTACGTCGGAAGCACGGAAGACGGAAAATCGCCTGTCTCTCCTCTCATAAACGCGCCGAGCGTCTGCACGGGAGCCTTATAATCCGAACCCGCCGCCGCAAAAGCCGCTCTTTCTATGCTTCTCTGAAATTCTATAGCCCCCTCGGGGGTTGCTCCGTAATCATTTTTATTTACCGACACCGCAACAGCGGAGTTCGAGTTTACCCCGTCTCTCGCGTAATTGCTCATTCCGTTGACGACTACACCGCCCTCCTCGGAAGCTCCCGCAACTATCTGTCCGCCCGGACACATACAGAATGTATACACGCCCCGCTCACCCTTGGTATCGGACAGGTGATATTCCGCCGCTCCAAGAGCCGGGTGTCCCGCAAAATCGCCGTACAGTGCGCGGTCTATATCCTCACGCAGATGCTCCACTCTCAC
>JAFTHJ010000240.1 GCA_017457465.1 Clostridia bacterium
GAGCAGAGACGCCGCCACGATGTGCGCCCGGGGCTTACGGGACTCGCGCAGGTCAACGGAAGAAACAATATCTCTTGGGAAGAAAAGTTCGAGTGGGACGGCAAGTACATAGAAAAAATAACTCTTTGGGGAGATGTGAAAATAATATTCAAGACCGTGGGTAAGGTGCTTAAGCGCTCGGATACGGTCAGAGAGGGGACTGTTTCGGATATGGATTTCGGCGATTGGCTGATATCCGAGGGCAGAGTTACCCGAGAGGAATATGACGAGAAGCAGAGCGAAGCCAAAGAGCTGCTTAAGGTGTGAGGTGACGCGCTTGAAAAAAGTATTGATAGTAGCGAGTGTCGTATCATTCATAGAATGGTTTAACAAGGAAAATGTTGATTTTCTGAATGACGAACTGAATTGTGAGGTTCATATCGCGAGTAACTTCGACTATATGAACGACACCGATGTTGACAGAACAAAAGCCTATATCGAGACACTTGAAAAAAAGGGAATCGTTTTACATAATATCGCGTTTGCGAGAAGTCCGTTCGGCTCGGATAACATAAAGGCGTACAAGCTCCTTAAGGAGATAATTGACAGAGAGCGCTTTGATTTGATACACTGTCATACGCCGACGGCATCTATGATGACGCGCCTTGCCTCGAAAAAGTCACGCAAGAGAGGCAGCGTGGTTATGTATACCTGCCACGGATTTCATTTCCATAACGCGTCGTCAAAGAAAAACTGGATAATGTATTATCCTGTGGAGAAATTCCTCTCGAGATATTGCGATTACATCGTGACTATAAACAAAGAGGATTTCAACAGAGCGAAGACATTCCATTGCAAGAATGTGAGATATATTCCGAGTGTCGGAGTTGATATCAACAGAATAAAGAATATGACTGTGGACAAGGCGGCTAAAAAGGAATCCATAGGAGTTCCACGGGATAAGACACTTATAATTTCGGCGGGTGAGCTTATCGAGCGCAAGAACCACGAGGTTATCATCAGAGCGTTGGCGAAGCTTCAGAATCCCGATATTTATTACGCTATCGCGGGTAAGGGACCTCTTAAGGAGCATTTGCTGAATCTGGCAAAGGAGCTTGGGGTGGCTGACAGAGTCATTCTGCTTGGCTTCAGAACCGACGTTTTCGAGCTTTATTACGCGGCGGATATCAGCGCGTTCCCCTCAAAAATCGAGGGCTTGGGACTCGCGGGTGTCGAAGCGATGGCGGCGGGAGTTCCGCTTGTTTCGTCGAATGTTCACGGTATACTCGATTACGTTATTGACGGCAAGACGGGTTATGCGGTCTCGCCCTGTGACGTGGACGGATTCGCACAGGCAATAAAGCGCCTTGCGGATGACCCCGAGCTCCGTGAGAGTATGCGTGAGGACTGTCTCGCGGCGGTCGCGCCGTTTGAAATATCAAACGCGCTGAACGTTATGTGGGATATTTACAGGGAGATATTAATTATATAAACAGAGTTCTTAAATATATAAGGAGAATATAGAAGTGAAATACACGTTCAAGGATATAACGTCATCTCTTACAAAAAAGAAAAACAGCAGAAGCTCGTTCTGGGTACAGCTTTGGGTAAGAAAGGCTTCTTTCCCGATTACATATCTCTTTATCAATACAGGCTGGACCGCCAATATGGTATCGGTGCTTTCGTGGTTTGTGATTTTCGGAGCGGCTGTTCTGCTTTGTATCAATAACTTTTGGTGTATGCTTGCGGGTGTAATTCTTACGAATTTCTGGCTTGTTCTTGACTGTGTTGACGGAAATATCGCGAGAGTGAAAAAGGTCAAGACCTTTATGGGCGACTTTTATGACGCGGTTGCGGGATACGGTCCGTTTTCCTTTACGACGGTAGCTCTCGGAGTGGCTGCGTACCACACCTCGTTCCTTGTTCCCGAGGGATACAGACATTGGTTTATTCTGATAGGCGCTGTCGGAGCGGTAGCCAACATATATATGAGATTGGTTCATCAGAAATATCTCAATTGCTTCTTTGCGGGTAAGAAGATTCTGGGTGAGCTTGACGAGATAACGCTCAAGGACCCAGAGGACACGAGGAGCTTTGCTTACATAAGAGAGCAGATAGATAAGAATCTTGGAGTTTCCGGCTTGTTTATGCCTTGGCTGTTCGTGGCGCTCTTTACCAATACCTTTGATATTATGCTCGTCTGTTACGTTGCGTATTACATTCTTTCTTTCCTTGCTATATGCTACCTGTATTGCAAACGCGCAACGGCGTTTGAGGCGGAAGCACAGGAAAAAATGAAGGCTATGAACAAGGAGAGCGAATGATATGGTTATAGGTTACACAACAGGTGTATATGATATGTTTCATATCGGGCACCTCAATATCCTGAAACGCGCTAAGGAGCAATGCGATTACCTTATAGTCGGGGTAAGCACGGATGAGCTTGTGCAACGCGATAAGAACAAAAAGCCGATTATTCCTTTTGCCGACAGATGCGCGATAGTTGAAGCGATAAAATACGTGGACCGTGTCGTGCCCCAGCCAGACAAGAACAAATTCGGGGCTTGGGAGCAATATCATTTCGATAAAATGTTTGTTGGCTCTGACTGGCAGGGAACCCCTCAATGGAACGAGTTTGAGAGACAGTTTGCTCCTGTCGGAGTAGAGATAGTTTATTTGGACCATACCGACGGTATTTCGTCGACTATTTTGAGAGATAAATTGAACGGAGAAAAGTAATATGCAGCTTTTGTATATCAGTACGTTTATCTTCCATAAGGAAGCGGATAAAACGTATGCTCTTCCATCATGCTCGGATTCTTTCTTTGAAAAGTATCTTGATGTTTTTGATTCGGTGCACGTATTGGGCGAGGAGCTTAAGAGCTATTTGAGCAAATCGGCACTGGTTGAAATAGAGAACCCGAATATCTCCGTGGATATATTGGCGTCCAATACAAGACCGAAGGACTTTGTGAATGACAAGCTTCTTAAAAGGGTTCTGACAGAGAAGATAAGCGCGGCTGACGCTATTCTGATAAAACCCGCTTCAAGACGCGGTATGATGGCGATAAAAATAGCCGAGAGGCTGCATAAGCCATATATGATAGAAATGACGGGGGATATACATAACGCGCTTACGCAAAGCCCGAGCAGGGTGAAGCGTTTGTATGCTCCTGTACTGTACCGACAGATAACGAGAAGGATAAGAAATTGCGAGTTCGCGATTTACGTAAGTCGTGATTATTTGCAGGGAAAATATCCGATAAAGGGTAAAATGTGCGGTTGCTCGGATGTGGTTCTTGAGCCAAGCACTCCCGATATTCTGGAGAAAAGACTGACTAAAATAGATAATATGCGCCCCGATATGACGGTAAAACTTGCGCTGGTGGGCTTCTATCAGGGTAACGGAAAGGGAGTTGATACGGCTATCCGAGCCCTCGCGCGTCTGCCCGAGAATTATCATCTGTCTGTTCTCGGAAACGGAACCGAGGAAAATCGGAAAAAGTGGTATGACTATGCCAAGGAGCGCGGTGTGAGTGCCGAGCGCATAGAATTTCCCGAGCCGCTTCCGTCGGCACAGGCGGTTCTGCACTGGCTTGACGATTACGACTTTTTCGTCTTTCCGACGCGAAGCGAGGGATTTGGCAGAGTCGTTGCCGAGGCAATGTCAAGAGGTCTTCCTTGCCTTGCTACAAATATCTGCACGATGCCCGAGCTTCTGCCCCGTGAGTGCCTGTTTGAGCTTGACGATGATGAGAAACTGGCGCAATTGCTGACGGAATATACAGGCGACAGGGAGCTTATGAAAAAGGTCGCAAGGATAAATTTTGAAAAGGTCAACGATTACAATTTTGAAACCCTGAAGCAAAGACGTAATGAATTCCTTCGGGAGTTCAAAAACTACTGTCTTGATAAAAGGAATAGTTAAGATGAAAATATTTTATTTCGGCAGTGTATGCTCGAATGAAAAATTTAATGAGACCGTCGCGGGGAGCAGAGTCAAGCCCTCGGCATCGGCACAGAATTTTGAGACCGCTCTGATAAAAGGCTTTTCGGCTGATTCAAATGTTGAGCTGACGGTCGCTTCCGCCGAATCTATCGCTATGTATCCGGGCGGAAACAGACTTTATCTCAAAAAAAGAAAAGACGCGCTGACAGAGCGAGTCAGTGCGAATATAATACCCGCCTTCAATCTCCCTTGGCTTAAGCAGACAGGACACGCAAACGGCGCGGCGCGTCTGCTGAAAAAATGGCTTAAGGAAAATCGCGACGAATCGGACAAACGCGTATTGGTCTACGGTATATATCCGAAGGTTGTCAAAAAGCTGCAAAAGGTTTGCAGAAAGCGCGGTTGCGGAATATATGCGGTGATAACCGACGTTCCGTCAACTATGTTTACATATACCAAGAGCAAAAATCTCCTCAAGCGCCTCTTTTCGGGCTCTTACCGTCAGTTGGCAATTGATTTGCAGGACAAGTTTGACGGATATGTTTATCTGACAGAGGCAATGAAGGACGAGGTTGCGCCAGATAAGCCGTACATCGTGATGGAAACTATTGCGGATACCACGATTTTTGACGGTGTTGAGAACGTGAAAAAGGCAGAGCCCCCCGCGCTTATGTATGCGGGAGCGCTTTATAAAAAATACGGCGTGGACCTGATAGTGGATACCTTTGAGCGGGTTACGATGGATTGTGAGCTGTGGCTCTTCGGCTCGGGAGATTACGAGCAGGAGATAGTCGAGAGGGCGAAAAACAATCCAAAAATAAAGTTCTTCGGAAGAGTTTCCAGAGAAGAAGTGCTTTTGCGTGAAAAACAGGCAACTTTGCTTTTGAATATTCGTAACAGCGAGGACGATTACACGAAATATTCTTTCCCCTCGAAGATGATAGAATATATGTTGAGCGGAACGCCGCTTGTTACAACAAAGCTTTCGGGAATCCCCGAGGAGTATTATGAATACTGTTACGCGGTTTCGGATAGAGCTTCCGATAAAATTGCCGCACGGATAGATGACATTTTGGCTGATAAAGATTTGGAACAGATGGGTGAGCGGGCGAGAATTTTCGTTTTGGAAAACAAAAACGCGGTCTGTCAGACTAAAAAAATTACAGAGTTTTTGGAGCAGAATTAATTTTAACGGAGATAAGTTATGTTCGGTAAACTAAAGAGAATATTAAAGAAAAACGGATTTTTTGGCGGAATTAAATATATTATAAGCAAATTAACGGGCAGAGCCGCGCTTGTGGAGAGCGTGGACACGCTTTACTATTTTCTTGAAAAATGTGTGGATATCAAGACATTTCCCAAGGCAACGGGAAGCTTGAGAGATTTGCAGGAATGCGATGTCGCATTGCTCAAGGTGTTTGATTTAGCGTGTCGCAAGAACAATCTTACCTATTGGATGGACTGGGGTACCTTGCTCGGCGCGGTAAGACACGGCGGATTTATTCCGTGGGATGACGATATGGACGTGAGTATGCCCAGAGAGGATTACGACCGTGCGCTGGAGATATTGCCGAAGGAGTTTGCCGAATTCGGAATTGACGTAGGAGAGTTTTCGTTCAAGCCTCTCGCGAGTTTCGGCTTTTCTATAAAGCACAGGCAGACGGGAATCTGGCTCGATGTATTTCCCGTTGATGAATATTATTGTAAAGACGAGCAGGATATAGCTGTATTAAAGAAAAAGATAGGCAAATACCAGAAGTTTTACAAAAAGAAAAAGCTCAAGAAGTCCAAGCAGCAGCTTCTTGATAAGAAGAACGCGCTTCTTGCCGACTTCTTAACAAAAACAGACGAGAGATGCAACGCGATACTGTGTCATAATATTGAGTTTTTGGATCCCAAGCTTAATGTTCATTACGCGAGTGATGTTTTCCCGCTTGGAGCGGTTGAGTTCGATGGATGCAGCTTTGCCGCACCTAAAAATCCGGACGCGTTCTTGAGAGCCGAATACGGTAATAATTATATGTCGTTCCCCAAGTCGGGCGCCGAGCATCACGGAGATGATGCGGGTAAGCTCAAAAATTGGGCGGCGGCGAATAATATCAATATGAAAGATGTATTAGCGGAGCTTGAGGGCATCGCTGATGCCTATGAGGGCAGAAACGCCTGAATAATTGAGAAAAGGAGGAGTTAAGGTGAAGGTCGTACAAATAAATACGTTTGCCTCGGGAAGCACAGGAAAACTTGCGAGTGATATTCATCAAATGCTCCTCGCACAAGGACATCAGGCGCATTTCTTTTATGGGTTTGGCTCGTCGGAGCTTCCGAACACATACAAAATCGGCAATATGCCCGACGCTCATTTGCACTCGTTTTTATCGAGAATCTCGGGACTGCAGGGGCATTTTTCACATATCAACACACGCCGAATGATAAAAAAGATAAAGGCGATTTCTCCCGATGTCGTGCATCTTCATAATATCCACGGGAGCTATCTGAATTGGCCCAAGCTTTTCAGATATCTGGCAAAATCAAAGGTGAGAGTAGTGCTAACACTGCATGACTGCTGCCTTTTCACAGGGAAATGTCCGCATTTCGCGCGGGTGGGATGCGATAGGTGGAAGGATTCGTGCGGAAAATGTCCGCAATTGAAGCGATATCCCACGAGCCGATGGTTTGACTTCACAAAGAAGATAATCTCGGATAAAAAGAAATGGTTTTCAAGCTTGGCTTCCGTGCGGGTCGTGACGGTGTCCGAATGGCTGAAGCGTATGGCGGAGCAATCGCTCCTCGGCAAATTCCCGATAAGGTGTATTTATAATGGAATCAACACCGAGCTTTTTTCTCCGCAGCCCGATAAAGAGATTTTGAAAAAATACGGAATCGACGGAAGCTTCATTATTCTGGGTGTTGCCTCGGAATGGGGCTTGAACAAGGGCTTTTACGAGTTCAAAAAGCTTTCGGAAATGCTCGGAGATGACGAAAGACTAGTCTTGGTCGGAAGAGATGACGACATAAGAAACGAGATACCCGAAAATATGACGGTAATTAACCGAACCGAGAATCAGGCGGAACTTGCGAAGCTGTATTCGGCGGCGGATGTTTTGGCGAATTTGTCGATAGAGGAGACCTTTGGTCTGGTTGTGGTTGAGGCGATGTCCTGCGGAACCCCCGCGATAGTATTTGACTCCACCGCCTGTCCCGAGGTCGTTGCGGAGGGAACCGGATTTATAGCGCCTCCCCTCGATACCGAGAGAGTTTATGAGTTTATAAAGAGGATACGTCAGGAAAACAAGGATTATACCGATGTTTGCCGTACGCACGTAATCGAAAAATATACGCATAGTCGTATGGTTGAAGAATACAAGGAGTTATACAATGAAATTAACGGTGAGATTCAGCTCTAAAAAAGAGCCTATTCCCTTAAAGAGCGCTTGTGCTATATTGTTTGTTATAGCACTGATATTGCTTACTTTCTCCACCTTCTTCCAAGGAGTCTATAACGTGTTGCTTCACGTGGCTCTTCTTGGAATGTGCTTTCTGGTGATTGGAAGACTTAATCAGAGAAGCGTTACGATGTTGATAGTTTCTGTTTTGCCTATGGCTTTACTGGTGGGACTATCGTTCAACAACGTATCCTCAACGCCCATAGCGCAGATAGGCTTCTTCCTGCACTATATTTCCTGGATAGTATTGCTTCTGGCGGTTAACGAGACCTTTTCCGATGGGCAAAAGAGGTTTCTCATCCGTTTGATTATTGTCATAGCGATTATCAGTAATCTGGCATCTATCGCGGTTTTGCTTACAGATGCTGACGCTTCGCGATTGCTTGCGGGTTCGGTAACCGAGAAGGCTCAAGCCGATTATTATTCCAGAGGCTTGGGAGGATACGGATACGTTTACGCTATGGTCTTCCTGACTTACGGCGCGATAGTATGGTTGATAAATACCAAGAATCGCTTCGAGAAGATTCTCCTGATAGTTTATCTGATAACAAATTATCTGTTCCTTTTGCTTTCCTCGTATACCTTGGCAATTATTTTTGCTTTGGTTCTTACAGTTGCGGCATTGACCACAAAAATGCAGTTTGTAAGCGCGAATGTCTTGCTTGTAACGGTTGCGCTGTTGATAATTTTGTTGGGAGAACCGCTTCTGAATCTTGGTATCAATTTTGCCGAAAAAATGGACCTTCCTTGGATAGTTAAGCGTTTGTCACAGCTTAACGAGGCTCAAATGACGGGCGACTATATGGGCTTGACGCGTTCGCAGCTATATCTTCGCTCACTTCAGAGCTTTGCTGAAAATCCCTTGACCGGTCAGGGTCTCGTTGGCGGACACGCTCATATGCTCGACTGGCTTGGCATGTTTGGAATTTGCGCGATTCCCGCAATGTGGCTGATGTATGTATTTTGCCGCGAGGCTTATAAGATTGGCAAACGTAAGAACTTTGTAATTTTTTATATTATTTTCTTTGTATTTACATTTATCGACACCTGTTCGGCAATGCAGATACCTGTAATTGTGCTGTTTGGATGTCCGTTGATACTTAATCTGATGTCTTCGCAAGAGACGAAACCAGCACCCGAAAGCTTAAAGGAATAACGGAGGAAAGATGAAAAAGGCGGCAATATATAGCTTTTTTGAAAGTCATAATATCGGCGATGTTCTGATTGCCGAGCAAATAAAGAAAATATTTTCGCCGTATTTATCCTGTGAATTCTTTGATATAAGCAGCGGAAAGCCGAGCGAACAATGCGCACTGAAACAGTTTTCAACCAAAAATGAGGCTAAAAAATCATCGTTGAAATCGAAAATATTGAACATACCTTTTTTGAGGGATGTGATAACAAGCTTCCTTTTCTTCAGGTCGAAGGGGTATCTTGATATCGTGTCGGCAGGTCGCGATTGCGAGGTCGCGATATTTGCGGGTGGAAATATCATAATGGAGCTTAACAGGTTCCCGACGGGGAGCTTGACACTCTATCGCACCGTTAAAAAGCTGAAAAAGGAAAACAAAAAGGTTTGCTTCTGCTTCTGCGGCGTGGGGCCCTTTGCTTCGGTCTTTGGAAGAAGAATAGCCAAAAAGATAATCTCAAGCGCGGATTTTATTTCCGTGAGAGACAGTTATTCTCTCTCGTGTGTTAAAAGGCTCGTGCCTGACAAGAGCGTTGAGATATGGCCCGACCCCGTTTTGTCGTTTACTCCCGAGAGCGTGGGCGAGGGGGATAGGAACGGAATAGGCGTTAATGTTTATTTCGGTTGCAATGAAGCGCTGAAAACGCCAATGAAAGAGGCGTATGTGAAGTGCGTAGCCCAATTGCGTGAGAAGTATGGGGAAAAGCCTGTATATTTGTTCTCGAGTGAGCTTACGGATATCAATGATATATATGAGGTTTCGGAAAGCTTTTCCGATGACAGCCTTGTGAGGGTTGAGAAAATTTCTTCCCGCGAAGAGCTTTTTGACCTTTATTCAAGAGTAGAGGTAGTCTTGGGAGCGAGAATGCACACGGTAATAACCGCTACGGTTTCAAAAATTCCCGTGGCTTCTATCGCTTGGCAGGGTAAGGTGGCAGCGGTAATGAAGCTGCTTGAAGCCTCGCACTTCAATATTTCGGCTGAAGAATTTATCGAGACACCCGAAAAAGCCATAGCTTCTGTTGAGAGATGCTTTGATGAGAAAGAGTCCTATGTGAATAAAACTCAAAATATGATTTCTCAAATAAAAAATAACGCGAATAAAAAACTCGAAGATTTTGTTTCGCTTTTGGAGGATTAAAAATGAATTATCGTTGCTCCACTCCCGTGTTACTTATATTTTTTAATCGTGCCGATACCTTTGAAAAGGTTTTCGCAAGGGTAAGAGAAGCAAAGCCCCGTACGCTTATACTCGCGCAGGACGGTCCCCGAGGAGAGAAGGACTTGAAGGGTATAGAGGAATGCCGTAAAATAGCGGAGAGTGTTGACTGGGACTGTGAAATAATAAGGGATTATTCCGAGACTAATCTGGGCTGCGGTATGCGTCCGCAGACCGCGATAACCAACGCGCTCAACAGATTTGAGCAGGTCATAATTCTTGAGGACGACTGTGTTCCGTCGCTCTCGTTTTTCAGATACTGCGATGAGCTTTTGGAAAAATACAAGGATGATGAGAGAATTTGCTACATAAGCGGTCTCAATCATTTCGAGGAATGGGACTGTGGCGGCAAGGATTATTTTTACACAAAAACCGGCGCGATATGGGGCTGGGCAACCTGGCGACGCGCTTGGAACAAATATGATTATTATGTAAAATCTATAGAAGACGAGTATAGCTTGAATCTGGTAAAATCGCAGTTTTTAAGCAAGTCGGTTGCGGAGCAGCGTGTTGTTTCATGGCGCAAGGCTTACAATTCGCTTGAAAACGGCGAAAAGCTCTCATACTGGGATGCTCAATGGGGATATGTTAAATATTCTCAAAATATGCTGGTTATAGTTCCCGCAAAGAATCTTATTCATAACATAGGAGTTGGAGTAACCTCAACTCACGCTCCCACGATGGAGGCTAAATTCGTTAAGTATAGAAACTTTGTCTTTATCCCGACTTATGATATGGAATTTCCGCTGCGCTCACCCGATGTCTGTGTTTGCGACGAAAAATACGATGACTTGGTTTATAAGTGCAGTAATAAAACTTCCTTGATAATAAAAATAAAGAAACTTGCAAGAAAAGTTTTACGGAAAAACAGGTAATTTATGGAAAACGATTTCAACAAAAAATGTTCGGCGCTCTTTACCGTCGCGAGAGCCTTTGCCCTGATATCGATAGTTTGCGCCCACATTACCTTCAGAACCGAATATTCTCCGATTATAGGCAGAGTTTTTTCTATCGTTGCATCTGTGGGTGTTATCGCATACCTGTTTATGTCGGGTTACTATTATAACACCAAAAAGTTCAAGTCGTTCTTTGCGATGCTGAAAGCAAAGGCAGTCTCGGTCGTGATACCGTGGATGTTTTTGGGAACCGTTATTTATCTTTACAATTCCTTGTTGGGTGGCTTGGCTATCACGCCGCTTGAGTGGTTCAAGTGGATAATCGGATACAAAACCTATCTTTACTTTATGACGGTTCTCCTGCTTTGCTTTATGATTTTTTACAGGACGAATAAAGCAATTCTGATATCGGCGATACCCATATCTCTGATATCGCTTATGGCAACCGCCACGGGAGTGCTGGATTCGGTTGTTGAGCTTCTGCATATCACGCACTATCTCAACATTTTCAACTGGATAGGTATTTTCGCGCTTGGAAAGCTGATAAGCCAAATTGAAGCCGAAAAGGTTTATAAATTCATCAGAAAATCCCGCTATGCGGTAATCGCGATATTCGTATTGGCGGTGGTTGCGCTCTGCGTATTCGACGGAATCGAGGTTGGATATTTCACATATATCGGAATATACCTTGAGCTGCTTGGCGCACTTTTCATCTTTGCCGTCTCGAGCTTCAAAATATTCAATCTGAAGCTTATACAGAATATCGCAAACAATTCGTTCGCGATATATTTGATACATATGGCGGTTATAGGTGTTTCAGGAAGAATAATAAATATCCACCCGATAACGCAGATATTCTCCTCTGTGTTTATAATTCTGGTTTGCCACTTCGCGCTTGAGCTTTGCCGCTTTGTTATAAAGAAGCTTAAGGCTGAAAAATATCTGAATCCGCTTTTTGGATTCAGAAGCCGAAAAATTGTTGAGAGCGAAAAGGCTCAACAGGGTGTGGCAGCAGATTTTTTAAAAAACAAAACAGTTAAAAACGCGGGTTGGCTTATCGGCGGAAAAATAGCGCAGATGCTTATAAGCTTTGTGGTGGGTATACTCACCGCGAGATATCTCGGCCCGTCAAATTACGGACTTATCGGTTATGCGGGTGCGTATACGGCATTCTTTACGGCATTTTGTACCTTGGGTACGAATTCGATACTCGTAAAGGAATTTGTGGAGACACCCGAAAAGGACGGAACGATACTTGGAACGACCTTGCTTTTGCGAATGGCTTCAAGTATTATGTCCGCGATTACGATAATAAGCATAGTTTTCTTTGTGGACGCGGGTGAGCCAACGACGATAGCCGTCGTCGCGCTTTGCAGCGTAGGTGCCGTATTCCACGTTTTTGAGGTTTTCCATTATTGGTTCCAGTCCAAGCTGATGTCGAAGGTTACCGCTATGGCGACCTTTATAGCGTACGTTGTGACCTCGGCGTATAAGGTCATACTTATGGTGCTTGGAAAGAACGTAATGTGGTTTGCGTTCGCGACTTCTGTCGATTATATCTGTATCGCGCTTTTCCTTTACATCGCTTACCGCAAAAACGGCGGAGGTAAGCTGAAGTTCTCGTGGGAATGCGGAAAGAGGATACTGAAGCAGAGCCATCACTTCATTCTGACGGGCATAATGGTAGCGATATACGGACAGACAGACAAGCTTATGCTCAAGCAGATGATAAATGAAACAGAGGTCGGATTATACTCAACCGCGGTTGCTATTTGCGGAATGTGGGTTTTCCTGCTGTCTGCCGTGATAGATTCGGTCTATCCCTCTATAATGCAGGCAAACGGTAAGGATGAGGAGCTGTTTAAAAAGCGAAACAGACAGTTGTATGCCTTTGTTTTCTACCTTTCGATGTTCGTATCCCTTATGTTCCAGATTTTTGCTCCGTTGGTAATCAAAATACTTTACGGTGAGCAATATATGGGTGCGGTCGCACCGCTCCGAATAGTTACGTGGTATACCGCGTTTTCATATCTTGGTGTGGCGCGTAACGCTTGGATAGTATGTAAAGGCGCTCAAAAATATTTGAAATATATTTATTTTGGTTCGGCTTTGGCAAATGTAGTGTTTAATCTGATGCTGATACCTCATCTTGGCGCGAGCGGCGCGGCGATAGCCTCGCTTGTAGCGCAGATAAGCACTATAGTTCTTCCGCTCTTCATAAAGCCATTGAGGGAGAACACGCTTTTAATGCTGGAAGGTATTATGCTGAAGGGTATAGATATAAAAGGCTTATTATTAAGAAAAAAGCGAGGAGATTAAAATGTCATTGTTTACAAACAAAACATTAATGATAACAGGCGGAACGGGTTCTTTTGGAAATGCTGTGCTTAACAGATTTCTTCAGACAGATATCGGAGAGATACGCATATTCTCGCGTGACGAGAAGAAGCAGGACGATATGCGTCACGAGTTTCAGGCGAAGATGCCGGAGGTTGCCGAGAAGATAAAATTCTATATCGGTGACGTCAGAGATATCGCGTCTGTCCGCAACGCTATGCACGGAGTTGATTATATATTCCACGCGGCGGCGCTCAAGCAGGTGCCCTCGTGTGAGTTCTTCCCGATAGAGGCGGTCAAGACAAATGTACTCGGAACGGAGAACGTCCTCACGGCGGCTATCGAGGCGGGGGTTAAGAATATAGTTTGCCTCTCGACCGACAAGGCGGCTTATCCCGTAAACGCTATGGGAACATCAAAGGCTATGATGGAGAAGGTCATTGTGGCGAAGTCGAGAACAGTATCGCCCGAGAAGACCAAGATATGCTGCACACGTTACGGAAACGTAATGTGTTCGCGCGGCTCGGTAATTCCGCTTTGGATAGACCAGATAAGAGCGGGTAATCCCATCACCATTACCGACGGCTCTATGACTCGTTTCATTATGTCTCTTGATGAGGCTGTCGACCTCGTTCTGTTTGCGTTTGAGCACGGAACGAGCGGAGATATTCTCGTCCAGAAGGCTCCCGCTTGTACTATCCAGACACAGGCGGAGGCGGTATGTGAGTTGTTTGGAGGAGACAAGAACAATTTAAAGGTTATCTGTATCCGTCAAGGAGAGAAGATGTATGAGACGCTTCTGACCAACGAGGAGTGCGCAAACGCCATAGATATGGGTAACTTCTACCGAGTTCCTTGCGATAAGCGCGGACTTAATTATGACAAGTATTTCAGTCAGGGCGATGCCGACAGAAATCCTCTGACCGAGTTCAACTCCAACAACACCGAGCTTCTTACAGTTGAACAGACCAAGGAGAAGATAGCGTCTCTGGCGTATATTCAGGAAGAACTCGCAAAAGAGGGTAAATAATGAAGATACTTATCACGGGAGCGGCGGGATTCGTTGGAAAAAATCTTACCGAGGCTCTGAAAAACATAAGGGATGGAAAGGACAAAACGCACCCCGCGCTTAAGGTGGACGAGCTTTATCTTTACGATATCGACTCACCCGCGGAGCTGCTTGACAGAGCGTGTGCGGACTGTGATTTCGTTTTCAACCTTGCGGGGGTTAACCGTCCGCAGAATCCCGAGGAGTTTATGCAGGGCAATTTCGGATTTGCCTCAAGGCTTCTCGAGACGCTCAAGAAATATAAAAACACCTGTCCCGTCCTGCTTTCAAGCTCGATTCAGGCTACTCTTATCGGCAGATACGACAGCGATTACGGACGAAGCAAGAAGGCGGGGGAGGAGTTGTTTTTCGACTACGCGGCAGAGACAGGCGCCAAGGTAATGGTCTACCGTTTTCCGAATCTCTTCGGAAAGTGGTGCAGACCGAATTACAATTCCGCGGTCGCGACATTCTGCAACAATATAGCTAATGACCTGCCGATTCAGGTGAGTGACAGAGCTGTCAGACTTGAGCTGTTATACATTGACGACCTTGTTGACGAGATGATAGCGGCGCTTGAGGGCAGAGAGCATCATTGTGAATTTGACGGAATTGAGACTGTGCTTGTCGAGGACGGAAGATACTGCGCCGCGCCCATTACTCATAAGGTGACCTTGGGAGAGATAGTTGACTTGCTTGACAGCTTCAAGTCTCAACCCGAAACACTCGTTATGCCCGAGATACCTCGCGGCAGCTTCGCCAAGAAGCTTTACAGTACATATCTTTCATATCTGCCGCGCGAGAAGGTTGCCTTTGCGCTCAAGATGAATGTTGACGCGAGAGGAAGCTTTACCGAGCTGATGCGGACAGAGAAGTGCGGACAGTTTTCGGTGAATATCTCGCTCCCCGGTATCACAAAGGGACAGCATTGGCACAACACAAAGTGGGAATTTTTCATCGTTGTGAGCGGTCACGGACTGATACAGCAGAGAAAGATAGGCAGCGACGAGGTGCTTAACTTTGAGGTGAGCGGAGAAAGAATCGAAGCCGTTCATATGCTCCCGGGATATACACATAACATCATAAATTTGAGCGATAGCGAGAATCTCGTTACCGTGATGTGGGCAAACGAGCAATTTGACTCAAATAAACCGGATACCTTTTTTGAGGTAGTTGAATAATTTTGTAAACAATTTGTGAAATGTGTTGACAAATCAAACGAAGCGGAGGACAATCTCTTGACAGACAGACAGACAGACAGACA
>JAFTHJ010000241.1 GCA_017457465.1 Clostridia bacterium
ACCATTGCGGTTATCGACGTTTCTCTTGAAGAAGCAAGCCGCTTCGGCATAATGAGCGTTGATGATGAGGGCAGAATATTCATGTTTGAGGAAAAGCCCAAGAACCCCGACAGCACAATGGCGTCTATGGGAAGATACGTATTTTCCGCGGACGTGCTGTCCAGATATCTGCGTGCTGACGCCGAAGACCCCGCAAGCTCCAATGACTTTGGTAAGAATATAATCCCCAATATGCTTGCGGCAGGGGAAAAAATGATGGCATATCCTTTTGTGGGATATTGGAAGGACGTTGGAACCCTAGCTTCTCTGTGGGAGGCAAATATGGATCTTCTCGGAAGCAACCCCGTTCTCAATCTTTACGATGAGGAGTGGAGAATATATTCGAGACACGAGGCTCACTCGCCTCAGTTCGTAGGAGAAAGCGCTGTAATTGACAACAGTTCCATAACCGAGGGCTGTGAGATATACGGAACGGTACGCAATTCCGTTATAGGCGCGGGAGTTAAGATAATGGAGGGAGCGTGTGTATACGACTCCGTCATTCTTGACGACGTTGTTGTCGAGGCGGGAGCTGAGGTAAGATACGCTATAATCGATAGCGGAACGTCTATCGGTAAGAACTGTAAGGTAGGCGAGAATATCACCGATATCTCAAAGGTAGCAGTGGTAGGCGCGGATATTTCCGTTCCCGAAGGAACTGTAGTTCCCGCAGGTTCAATGATATCCAAATCATCAGACTTGAACAAGGAGGACAACTGATATGTCAGTAGCAGGACTTATTTTCTCTAATATACACGACACTAACATACCCGAGTTCACAAACGTGAGAACAATGGCATCCGTACCCTTTGGCTGCCGTTACCGTCTTATCGACTTTCCTCTTTCCAATATGGTAAATTCAGGTATAACCAAGATCGGTATCGTTACACACAATAACTATCAGTCGCTTGTTGACCACATAGGAACAGGTAAGGACTGGGATCTTGCAAGACGTTCAGGCGGTATCAAGCTGTTGCCTCCTTTCATTGCGGCATATGACGCGGCTACAGGCGCGAAGCTCTATACCACAAGACTTGAGGCTTTGATGGGAGTCACTCACTTTATTTCCCGTTGTAATGAGGATCATCTTGTTCTCTCCGATTGCGACGGTATCTGCAATATCGACCTCTCCGACGTTATTGACGCGCATATCGAAAACAATGCGGATATTACGATCGTGACCCGTAAGCTTGGCGATGACGAGTTGGACGTTAAGGACGTTACCGCGATACGCGCAGATGAGAACGGTGTAGTTACCGAGGCTTCCGCATACCTTAAGGATATGTCGGGAACAGAGGTAAGCACGAATATTCTTGTGGTAAACAGAATGTTCCTTCTGGGTGCGCTCAGAGATGCGGCGGCTCACGGCTACAGACATTTCTATAAGGATATCGTGGCAAGACGCATCGGAAGAGCGAGAATATTCCGCTATATGTATGAAAAGACCTTTATCCACATAAACTCCCTTGAGGGATATTTCTCAAGCTCAATGAAGCTTCTTAAGCCTGAGGTGAGAAACAGTTTGTTCAACGTGGATAATATGCCTATCTATACAAAGCTTCGTAACTCATCTCCCACGAGATACACCTCCGACGCGAAGGTAACCAATTCCTACGTGGCAGACGGATGCGTTATCGAGGGAACTGTTGTTAAGAACTGCGTTCTTCTTCAGGATACCTACACGGGTAATAACGTAATGCTCAACTGTGTTATCACCGATAAGAACGTTACTATCGGTGACGGAAGAATGCTTTCGGGTCACAGCTCAATGCCGTTCTTCATACCCAAGGGAGCAAGCGTATAATTCAAAATCAATACAAGCTGTACTTATGCGGACGGTGACGTCCGCATA